>JAYTHL010000444.1:0-10422 GCA_043732605.1 Rhizobacter sp.
AGTGCAACGCGGCTCTCGACCAGGCCCGGCCGGTCCGCTCGATCGCCTTCAGCAAGGAAGAGCAGGCGATCCTCAAGCCGCTCTGCCTCATCACCGCCAAGCCGGCGATGTTCGTCGCCAACGTCGCCGAGAACGGCTTCGAGAACAACCCGCATCTCGACCGCCTGCGCGCCTTCGCGGAGAAGCAGCACGCGCCGGTCGTCGCCATCTGCGCCAAGACCGAGGCCGAGCTCGCCGACATGGACGACGCCGACAAGGCGATGTTCCTGGCCGAGATGGGCCAGACCGAATCCGGGCTGGCGCGGCTGATCCGCGCCGCGTTCGGCCTGCTCGGGCTGCAGACCTACTTCACCGCCGGCGTGAAGGAAGTCCGCGCCTGGACCATCCACATCGGCGACACCGCGCCGCAGGCCGCGGGCGTCATCCACACCGACTTCGAGCGCGGCTTCATCCGCGCCCAGACGATCGCCTTCGACGACTTCATCGCCCACCGCGGCGAGCACGGCGCGAAGGACGCCGGGCGAATGCGCTCGGAAGGCAAGGAGTACGTCGTCAAGGACGGCGACGTGTTGAACTTCCTCTTCAACGTCTAGACGGCGCCCGGTCCCGATCGCATGTCGCGAGCCGCCGGACCCGCCCTCGCGAATCCGCGCGCCGATCGCGACGAGGGTCCGCGGACGCTGCCGTCGGCGCTGATGACGGCAGCCTACGTGGCGGCCGGCCTCTTCTCGCTGCTGCTCCAGATCACTGCGGGCTACCGCTCGTCGCAAGCGCTCGCGGCGGGCATCGCGCTGGCTAGCGTGCTCGTCTACGGCAGGCGCATGTTGGCCGGCGTCGCCGTCGGCGCGTTCGCCGTGGCCGTTGCCGCCCATTGGACCGGTGGCCAGCGCGGCGCGACGCTGGTCATCCTCCCGCTGGTCATCGCCTTCGGCGCGACGCTCCAGACAGGACTCGGGGCGCTGCTCGTCCGCCGCCACGTGCGCCAGCCGCTGACGCTGTCGGAGCCGGCCGACATCGCCGCCTTCCTCGCCGTCTGCGCTGCCGCGAGCCTTGTTCGCGCGACCATCGTGACGGCCGCCCTCGGCGGCGGAGGCATCGTGCGCGGCAACGAGTTGTTTGCGGTCTGGGGCACGGCGGCGCTCAGCGACCTCGCGGGCTTCTTCATCGTGACGCCGATCGTCCTGACCCTCATCGGCCGGCCCCGCGCCGCCTGGGCTGCGCGCCGCCTCTCGGTCGGCCTGACGATGACGCTCGTCGTCGCTTTCCTCACCCTCGGCATCTTCCAGTCCTCGCGCTCGAACAAGGAGCGCGTGCGCGCCGGCTTCGAGCACGACGCGTCGGGCGCGTCGCTGATCCTCGCGACCCAGCTCGAGGAGCCGCTTCGCGCACTCGAGGCGCTGCACGGCGTCTTCGCGATCACGCGCCACCTCGGCCGGCCCGAAATGCATCTGGCGACCGAACGCTGGCTCGAAGGCGGCGCGGTCAGCGCGATGGGCTGGACCGAACGCGTGCGACGCGACGAGGTCCAGGCGTTCGAGTCCCGCGTTCGCGCGGAGGGCCTGGTCGGCTACCGCGTGTTCGAACGTGGCGACGACGGCAACGGTCCCGGCGCAGCGGGCAGCGAGCCCGCGGTCCCGACGGCGCCGGCCGACATCCGCGACCTGTTCGTCGTGCGCCACATCGAGCCATTCGTCGGCAACAGCGCAGCGCTCGGCGTCAACAGCATGTCGGTCCCGGCCGCCCGCGCCGCGCTCCTGCAGACGATCGACAGCGGCCGCCCGGCCGCGACCGCGGCGTTCCGCCTGACCCAGGCGGCAGCGGACGAGAGCCACATGGGCATGGTCGTCTACCAGTCGGTCTACGACGGCGACACGACGACCGCCGCCGATCGCCGCACGGCCGTCCGCGGTGCGGTCTTCGTGACGCTGACCATGGACGCGCAGCTCGAGAGCCTGGCCGGCAAGATCCCCGCGTACCTGCAGCTGTGCGTCGTCGACACCGAGCCGGGCGCGACCCGGCGCCGGCTCGGCGGCGCGCCCGGCTGCGAGAGCGACAGCGCCGGCCTCTCCCACGTCCGCCCGATGCTCTTCGCCGGCCGGCACTGGGACCTGCGCGTGAGCGCGCGGCCCGAGACCGTGCCCGACAGCGCGAGCAGGAGCGCGTGGATCTTCGCGAGCGTCGGCCTGCTGTCGGCGGCGATGCTCGGCGCGTCGCTGCTGATCACGACCGGCCGGGCGCGGCGGATCGAGTCCGCGGTGCGGGAGCGCACTGCCGCACTGCGCTCGGAGGTCGTCGAGCGCCAGTTGGCCGAGATCGCGCTACGCACGAGCGAGGAGCGCTTCCGCAACATCCTCGACAACGTGCCGATCGGCGTCGTCTACACCGACCTCGGCGGCCGCGTGATCCAGGCCAATCCGCGCTTCTGCGAGCTGACCGGCTACAGCGAGGGCGAGCTCAATGCGCTCAGCCCGACCGCGCTCACGCACCCGGAAGACGTCGAGAGCGAAGAGTCGCTCACGGCCCAGCTCGTCGCCGGCGAGATACCGATGTACAGCCGGCACAAGCGCTGCGTCAACCGCGCCGGCGACGTCGTCTGGGTGCGCTCGACGGTCTCGCTGCTGCGCGACGCGAAGAACGAGCCGTGGCGCATCGTCGGCGTCGTCGAGGACATCACCGAGCACCTGAGGCTCGAGGTCGCGGAGCGCGCCCGCGAGGCGGCGGAGGCGGCGAACCAGGCCAAGAGCGACTTCCTCTCGCGCATGAGCCACGAGCTGCGCACGCCGCTCAACGCCATGCTCGGCTTCGCTCAGCTGCTCGACATCGACCGGCGCCACCCGCTGACGCCGATCCAGCGTCCGTGGGTCGGCCAGATCCAGCAGGCCGGCTGGCATCTGCTGGAGATGATCAACGACGTGCTCGACCTCTCGCGCATCGAGTCGGGCAACCTGCGCCTGGAGACGGCGACGCTGGATCTCGCCGAGATGGTCGGGGCGACGGTCGCGCTCGTCGCCAGCGACGCCGCCCAACGCGGCATCCAGATCAGCGAGGAGCTGGAGCCGGGGACGTCTGCCGTGCAGGGCGACGCGACGCGGGTCAAGCAGATTCTCACCAACCTGCTCAGCAACGCCGTCAAGTACAACATCGACAACGGCCGCGTCCACGTCGCCAGCCGTCTCGCGGCGCCCGACATCGTCGAGATCTCCGTCACCGACACCGGCCTGGGCATGACGCCGAAGCAGATGGAAGAGCTCTTCCGCCCGTTCAATCGCCTGGGCCGGGAAAGCACCGCGCTGCAGGGCACCGGCATCGGTCTGGTGATCAGCCGGCGCCTGGCCGAGGTCATGGGCGGATCGATCCGGGTCAAGAGCGTGCCCGGCGAAGGCTCGTCCTTCATCCTCAAGCTGCCGAAGGCAGTCGATCCCGACACTGTCCGCTCGATGCTCGACGAATTCGAGTCGATGCCGGCCGACTACCACCGGCGGATCGTCCATTACATCGAAGACAACGAGACCAACGTCGAGGTGATGCGCGGCATCCTGGCACAGCGCCACCAGGTGCAGATGGAGGTGTCGATGACCGGCGCTGAGGGGCTCGCCGCTGTGCGCGCCAGGCTGCCGCACCTGATCCTGCTCGACATGCACCTGCCCGACCTGAGCGGCTTGGAGTTGCTGCGCCGTCTCAAGGCCGATCCGGCGACGGCGACGATCCCGGTGGTCGTCGTCTCCGCCGACGCGACGGTGCAGCAGGTCGACACCGCCCTGGACGCCGGCGCCGTGCGCTACCTGACCAAGCCGGTGACCGTGAACGAGCTCCTGGCGACGATCGACGACCTGCTCGACCGGATGGACACCGGGTTCGGCTGACAGGCCGGGCCTCGGGTTTGCCCGGTGATAGCGCCGTCGCATCGACGGCATTGATCCAGCCTTAGCACTCTCAGGGGTCGAGTGCTAATATGCTTGGAACTGAAAGGGGCTCCAGGTGTCTGATCTGGCCATGAAGAACTCTGCCGTCAATGCTCTGTCCGTCCGCGATCCGTGGGCGCTGGTGCCCTCCCTGGGCAACCTCGACGCCTATATTTCCGCGATCAACCGCGTCCCTCTCCTGACCCAGGAAGAGGAGACCGAGTTCGCCCGCAAGTTGCGTGACAGCGGCGACCTGGCCGCAGCCGGCCGTCTGGTCGTCTCGCACCTGCGCCTGGTCGTTTCGATCTCGCGCAAGTACCTCGGCTACGGCCTGCCGCACGGCGACCTGATCCAGGAAGGCAATGTCGGCCTGATGAAGGCCGTCAAGCGCTTCGATCCCGACCAGGGCGTCCGCCTGGTCAGCTACGCCATGCACTGGATCAAGGCCGAGATCCACGAGTACATCCTGAAGAACTGGCGCATGGTCAAGGTCGCGACGACCAAGGCCCAGAGGAAGCTGTTCTTCAACCTGCGCTCGATGAAGCAGTCCATGAAGGACGACGCCGAGGACCAGGACACGCACCGCACGACGCTCACCCAGAGCGAGGTCGACTCGCTCGCCAAGACGCTCAACGTCAAGCGCGAGGAAGTCCTCGAGATGGAGACGCGCCTGTCGGGCGGCGACGTGGCGCTCGAGCCGCAGACCGACGACGGCGAGGAAAGCTACGCGCCGATCGCCTACCTGGCCGACGACGCTTCCGAGCCGACGCGCGTCCTCGAGGCGAAGAAGCGCGACTGGCTGGCCGTCGACGGCATCGCCTTGGCGCTCGACGCGCTCGATGCGCGCAGCCGCCGGATCGTGGAAGAGCGCTGGCTGAAGGTCAACGACGACAGCTCGGGCGGCATGACGCTGCACGACCTGGCCGACGAGTACGGCGTCAGCGCCGAGCGGATCCGCCAGATCGAGGTCGCGGCAATGAAAAAGATGAAGAAGGCGTTGGCGCACGCGGCGTGAGTCGCTTCGCGGCTCACGCCTTCGGCTGACAGGATCGCTCCCACCCCGCTTCGCTCCCCTCCCTCCGAGAGGGAGGGGCCGGCCCCTCCGGGGCCGTTTTTCTTTTAGCCTGCAGCGAGGGTCTTGATGTCTGTCGCGAGGACCTTCGGGTCGCCGCCGTAGGGCACGAAGAGGCGCACGCGTCCCTCGGGATCGAAGACGAACGACGCGGCGCTGTGGTCCATCGAGTAGCTGCCCGGCGACTTGCCGCCGACCTTGGCGTAGAACACCTTGAACTCCCTGGCCGCCGCAGCCGTCTGCTCGGCATCGCCGCGCAACGCGGCCACGCCCGGGCCGAAGTTGGCGACGTAGGCCTTGAGGATCTCGGGCGTGTCGCGCTCGGGGTCGATCGTCACGAACACGGTCTGCAGCTTGTCGCCGTCGGCGCCCATGAGCGTGCGGATTTGCGCCATCTCGGCCATCGTCGTCGGGCACACGTCCGGGCACTGCGTGTAGCCGAAGAAGACGACCGTGACCTTGCCTTTCCAGTCGGCGAGCGTGCGCGGGCGGCCGTCGGCGTCGGGCAGGTCGAGCTTGCGCGCGAACTCGGCGCCGGTGATGTCGGTGAAGTGGAACGTCTGCTGGGCGCCCTTGCCGGCGATGCGGTCGCAGCCGGCGAGAAGCAGGACGCCGGCGGCACCGGTCAAGAGACGACGGCGATACTGGTTCACGGCAGCGGCCACAGGTAATGATCGATCAGGAGCGCCGCGAAAAGCAGCGTCAGGTGGACGATCGAGAAGCGGAAGGTCTTCTTGGCCAGCGCGTCGGAGTAGTTGCGCCAGAGGCGCCAGCCGTAGCCGCTGAACATCACGCCGAGCACGATTGCCGCGGCGAGATAGATCGGCCCGCTCATGCCCGCCACGAACGGCAGCAGGGTCGCCGCGAACAGCACCAGCGTGTACAGGAAGACGTGCAGGCGCGTGAATTCCGAGCCGTGCGTCACCGGCAGCATCGGCAGGCCGGCGCGCCGGTAGTCGTCGGCGCGGTAGAGCGCGAGCGCCCAGAAGTGCGGCGGCGTCCACAGAAAGATGATCAGGCACAGGATCAGCGCCTCGGGCCCGACGTCGCCGCGGATCGCGGCCCAGCCGAGCACGGGCGGCATCGCGCCCGACGCGCCGCCGATGACGATGTTCTGCGGCGTCAGCGGCTTGAGCAGCACCGTGTAGACGACGGCGTAGCCGATGAAGGTGGCCAGCGTCAGCCACATCGTCAGCGCGTTCACCGTGAACCAGAGGACGAGGCTGCCGGTGAGTCCGAGGACGATCGAGAAGAGGAGCGCCTGCCCGCTCGAGAGCTCGCCGGTGGCAGTCGCGCGCCACGACGTGCGCGCCATGCGCGAATCGATGCGCTGCTCGACCAGGCAGTTGAACGCCGCGGCGGCGGCGGCAACGAGCCAGATGCCGACGACCGCGCCCGCCACGAGCCGCCAGTCGGGCAACCCGGGCGCGGCCAGCAGCATGCCGATCAGCGCGCAGAAGACGATCAGCTGCACGACGCGCGGCTTGGTCAGCGCCCAGTACTGGCGCAGCCTGGAGGCGAGAGCGGTGCTGCGCGGGATTGCCGGGGCGAGGGTCTGCGACATGTGGCCCGATTCTATGAAGCCAGCCCGTGCCGGACGGCGACACGCTCCGGCCGCCGCGCCGATCGCTCGGGACGGCTGCGCACGCCGAGGACCGTCAGCACCACCACCAGGCCGGCGGCGCCCGCCGTGTGCGCGACGGCGGCGACCAGCGGCCAGCCGAGAAGCACGTTGCCGAGCCCGCTCGCCGCCTGCCACGCCATCAGGCCGATCAGCGCGAACGCGAAGCGGCCTGCCTCGACGCCCTGCGCGTGAAGTCGCCAGGCGAGAAGGACGAGCGCCGGCAGCACGACGAGCGCGCCGAGCCGATGCGCCATGTGGATCGCAGTCAGCGCCGGGAACGGCAGGTAGTCGCCGTCGCCACCGGTGCCGAGCGGGCGCAGGACGGCGAACCCGGACGCGGTATCCATGTCTGGCCACCAGCTGCCCTGGCAGGTCGGGAAATCACGGCACGCGAGCACCGCGTAGTTGCTGCTGACCCAGCCGCCGAGCACGACCTGCATCGCGACCAGGGCCGCAACGGCGAGCATTACCGCGCGCAATCCCGGCGCGAGAGCCAGCGGTCGCGGGCGATAGCTCTCGAGCTGGACCGCTAGCAACGCGAGCAGGCCGAGGCCGCCGATCAGGTGCAGCGTGACGATCGCAGGATAGAGCCGCATCGTCACCGTGAAGGCGCCGAACGCTCCTTGCAGGCAGACCCAGAACAGCGTCAGCCAGGCCCAGAGTGACGTGACGCCCGGAACGCCGCGCCGCTGCGCACGGATGGCGAGCGCGACGAGCGCGATGATCAGGACGCCGATCGCGGTCGCGCCGTAGCGATGCGCCATCTCGATCCAGGCCTTGGCCGGCGTGACCGCGCCGGTGGGAATCGCCGCCTGCGCCGACGCGATCGGCGCGTGAGCGCCGAGCGGGCTGGCGTGGCCGTAGCAGCCTGGCCAGTCGGGGCAGCCGAGGCCGGAGTCGCTGAGCCGCGTGAACGCGCCGAAGAGGACGAGGTCGAAGCTCAGGAACAGCGTCATCAGCGCCAGCGCATGCAGCCTCGAGCTCGGCCCGGCGTCGCGCCGCCGCGCGCGCCACCAGAGCAGCGGCCCCGCGGCGAGCAGCGCGCCCGCGACGAGCACGCCGATCAGCGGTGCGAGATCGAAGGCCGGCGCGGCGTTCATCGGCCCGGCTGGTCCCAGCCCGCCGATGCGCGCAGGAGCTTCTCGACGTCACGCTTCAGGCGCGCGGGATCCGGGTCGGCGGGCGCGCGCATCATCCAGTCGCCTCGCGGGTCGACGATGTAGAGATGGTCCTCGACCGCGTTGCCGGCCGCCGGCGCGAGCCAGTCGACGAGCGCGCCGCGATTGGTGCGCAACACCGTCGCTGGCGCGAATCCAGCGCGTCCGGCCGGTGTCGTCGCGGCGATCGCCTCGAGCGTCCGCGCGCCGGGCGCGACCGCGTCGTCGACCAGCCAGACCTTGTCGACCCGCTCCTTCTCGCGGCCGAGCGTCTCGTGCAGCTGGCGCTGCAGCCAGAGGTTCTTCTCGCAGCGCTGGTCGCACGCACCGCCGGCGACGACGACGATCAGCCACTGGCCGCGCAGCGTCAGGGGCGAGACCGCGCGCCCGCTCCCGTCGCGCAGGGGCAGCGACGACGGCAGCGCACGCGGCGGCGACACCAGGTCGCTGTAGTTGGTGCGCGCCTGCGGCCGGATCACGAAGTAGGTGAGGTACGACGCCACGACCGGCGCGGCACAGACCAGCAACACGGCGATCATCAGCCAGCGCCCGCGCGCGGTGCGGCGCAACGCGACGGCGTCTTCCGGCGAGGGCAGCGAATGCACGCTGAAGCTCACCAGCGCTGGCGCGTCAGGTCTTGGCGGGGCGGATGAATCGATGCCAGACATAGAGGAAGGCGATGCCGGCTGCCATGGCGAACCATTGCGCCGCGTAGCCGTAGTGCTTCTGGACGTCGGTCGCCGGGGCGGGCCAGTGACGGGCGAGGCCGTCGGGTGCGACGCCGACGGAGTCGTGCTGCAGCACCGACAGAGGCAGCAGGTCGAGCCCCGACTCGCGCCTGAACGAAGCGATATCGAGATTCTGCCGGATCGCCCCGCTGCCGGCGTCGGCGAACTCGAACAGCCGCGACGGCGACGGGGCGACGGCGCCTTCGACCGTCACCGGACCCGAGGGTGTCGTCACGACCGGGAGCACCGTCCGGTCGGTGAAGTCGCGCCCGGCAAAGCCGCGCTGAACCAGGACGACGCCCGACGTCGCGAGCGCGAGCGGCGTGACCACGAAGAAGCCGACACGGCCGTCCATCTGGCGGTTGTCGAGGAACACGGTGCTCTCGGCGAGCCATCGTCCGTGCAGGACGGCGCGACGGAAGTGCTGCGCGTCTGCCTCGGACGCCGATCGGGCCAGCGTGCGGTCGTCGAGCGGCGGCTCGAGCGAGCGTGCGTCGAGCGCGGCCTGGAGCGTGGTCTTCTGGCTCGCGCGGTCGAGCTGCCAGACGCCGAGTCGCGCGGTGAGGGCGATGGCTGCGAGCGCGGCCAGCAGGATCACGACGGCGTTGCGGCGCGAGCCTCTGGCCGGCGTGCGTGGGGCCGACGCCGCGTCCGTCACGCCCACCCCGCAGCCCTGTCGACTGTGGGTCGCAGCCGATAATGGGTCGTGATGAACATTCTGATCGGCATTGCCTTCGCGACCATCCTGGCAGCCCTCGCCTGGGCCGGCGTCGCGATGCTGCGTGGCGGACGCCGCGGAACCGACGACGGCTCGAAGAACGGCGCCATGATGCGCGCCCTCGCCGTCCGGATCGCGATCTCGGTCGTGCTCTTCGCCTGCATCGTCATCGCCTGGGGACTGGGCTGGATCCACCCGACAGGCGTGCCGCTGTCTCGCTGATCGTCGAGCCGCGGTCGCGGGCCGCCGCGCGGAATCAGAGCCAGTACACGACGATGTAGAGGCCGAGCCAGACGACGTCGACGAAGTGCCAGTACCACGCCGCGCCTTCGAAGCCGAAGTGCCGTTCCGGCGTGAAGTGGCCCTGCATGATGCGGATCGTGATGAAGAGCAGCATCAGCATGCCCACGAACACGTGGAAGCCGTGGAAGCCGGTGAGCATGAAGAAGGTCGAGCCGTAGGCGCCCGAGGTCAGTTTCAGGTTGAGCTCGGAATAGGCGTGGTGGTATTCGTAGGCCTGGAAGCCCAGGAACGTGATGCCCAGAAGCACCGTGATCCACATGAAGACGATGGCGCGGGCGCGGTGATTGGCGACGAGCGCGTGGTGCGCAATCGTCACCGTGATTCCCGAGGTCAGCAGGATCGCGGTGTTGAGCGTCGGGATCGGCCACGGGCCCATCGTCGCGAACGGCTCGATCGTGCCTGCCGGCGAGCCGGTGTAGCCCGGCGCCGAGCTTGGCCAGACGGCCTTGAAGTCGGGCCAGAGGACGGCGTTGTCGAGGTTGCCGAGGTCCGGCAGGGCGTGCCTGCGTGCCCAGTAGAGCGCGCCGAAGAAGGCGCTGAAGAACATCACCTCCGAGAAGATGAACCAGCTCATGCTCCAGCGGAACGAGACGTCGATGCGGTCGCTGTAAAGGTGACCTTCGCTTTCGGCAATGGCCGTGCGAAACCACTGGAACAGCACCGACAGCCACATCGCCAGCCCGAAGAACAGCAGGTACGCGCCCCAGCCATGGCCGTTGACCCACTGCGCGGCGCCGAAGATGACGCACAGCAGGCCGGTGGCGCTCAGCACCGGGTACTGCGAAGGCGGGGGAACGAAGTAGTAGGGCGTGTGTCCGGGGGTGGCGGCTGCCGACATGGGTCGATCCTCCTGAAGTTCGATTCGTTAGGGGCAGCCGCGCCGCGGCGTCACGCCGGACAGCGGTTCGTTCATGTCGC
>JAYTHL010000445.1:0-10403 GCA_043732605.1 Rhizobacter sp.
AGGACATTGAACGCGACCAGCGCGACGGCGTAGCGCTGCCACGTCGTGCTCTCGTCGGGATCGACGCCGGCGAGGCGGTACATCGCGCGCTCCACGGCAACGATCGGCTTCAGCCATGTCGGCAGGCGGCCGTCGGCGACGGCGGCAAGCCACCGGCCCATCGGCCAGGCGATGGCCATCAGCACGACGAGATAGACGACGAGCTGCAGCAGGAACGGGGTCGTCGGCATCACAGGTTCTCCGCGTTGAAGAGCGCGACGACGAGGTAGACGAAGAGAGCGACCGCGACGATGGCGCAGACCAGGTAGAGGCCGCTCATCGCCGCGTTCCGAGGGCAGAACAACCGGCGACGAGGCCGGCGATCAGGGCGGCGAACACCGCGACGAGGAAGAGATAGGCGAAGTCCATTGGGATCGTGTCTGACGCCACTGGGCGATGCAGCGATCCTAGGAAGACGGCCGTCAAGTCGTCGTAGAGAGACGCGCTCCGGGTATCAAGATCGCATCAAGACTCGGCGGCGACGAGCGCATCGACCGCGCGCTCGAACAGTTCGCACGCGAACTCGTTCGTCCCGAACGTGAGCGCGGCGTTGGCGCCGCTCGCCAGGCCGACCTGCATCGACGCGGCAAGGGCGAAGTCCTCGTCGATCGCGTCCCAGAAGATTTGCCAGTTGCGGCTCCAGTGGGCCGCGTCGCGCTTCGCATTCTGCGCGGCCGGAACGATCATCCAGCTCGCCGTCGCGCAGCTCGCGACGGTCTCGGGCGTGACGTTGAAGACGTTGGCGTGGTCGCCTTCCCAGAGCACGAAGGTCGACGGGAAGAAGAAGTAGATGATGTTGCTGTGCCGGCCCAGGCGGTCCCAGTCGACGACGTCGGCGCCGGCATCGCCAAGCGAGCGCTTGGGCAGCACGATCCGCTGGTGCCGTCCGAACGACGCCTGCTGCACGACGTTGTCGTGGAAGAGATGAGCGATCGTGGCGCGGTGCGCGTACTGGAAGTGGTAGCTCTCGAGGTTGGCGTCGAGCACCAGCTTCCAGTTCGAGGGCTGCACGAAGCGCCGCTCGTGCGGGCTCTCGGCGCCGACGTCGTAGCCGAGCGCCTCGAGCTCGTCGGCGAGCGGGCCGAACCAGTCGGCCCAGTCGAAGCCGGCGAGCGCTTCGGGCACGACCCAGACGAGGCCGCAGCGGATCGCGACCGGCAGCGCCACGAGCGACGCGGCATCGCGGGCAACGTGCGGAAAGTCGGCCCCGTGCGGCCGGCCGACGAGCGCGCCGCGGTCGTCGTAGGTCCAGCTGTGGTACGGGCAGACGAAGCGCGTCTTGCCCGCGCCGCATGCTGCCGGCGGCACGAGCAGCGCGCCGCGATGACGGCAGACGTTGATGAACGCCCGCACCTCGCCGTCGCTGCCGCGGGTCGCGACGACGGGGACGCCGAGGAGCTGCGCGCTCAGCCAGTCGCCCGGCGATGCCAGGCGCGAGGCAGGACCGATGGCGTGCGGAAGACCGCGCAGCGCCTGCACTTCGCGCGCGTGGCGTTCGGGGTCGAGGTAGCGGCCGACCGGGCTGGTGGACGGCGCCCCGCGCTGCGGCTCGACGCGGTCGACAGCCCGCTGCGCGTCGCGCCACAAGCGGCGGGGATCGGAGGCGCTGGAGGCGGCGTCGCTCATGTCCCGGACTGTGCGCTCGCCACGGGGTTCGCGGTATCGTCGAAAGTCCCACCCCACGCGCACCACTCCCCATGAAGACCCGCCAGCTGGGACCCCACGGCCCCGTCGTTTCCGCCATCGGCCTCGGCTGCATGGGCATGAGCGACTTCTATTCGAACCGCGACGACGCCGAGTCGGTCGCGACCCTGCACCGCGCCCTCGACCTCGGCGTCAATTTCCTCGACACCTCCGACGCCTACGGCCCGCACACCAACGAGGAGCTGATCGGCCGCGCGATCAAGGGCCGGCGCAACGACGTCTTCCTCGCCACCAAGTTCGGCATCGTGCGCGACCCGGCCGAGCCGCTCCGGCGCGGCTTCGACGGCAGCCCGGCCTACGTGCGCGCCTCGTGCGAGGCGAGCCTGAAGCGGCTCGGCGTCGAGACGATCGATCTGTACTACCAGCACCGCGTCGATCCGAAGACGCCGATCGAGGACACGGTCGGCGCGATGGCCGATCTCGTCCGTGCCGGCAAGGTGCGCTGCATCGGCCTCTCGGAAGCGTCGGTCGCGACGCTCGAGCGCGCCTGCCGCGTCCATCCGGTCACCGCGCTGCAGAGCGAATATTCGCTCTGGTCGCGCGAGCCCGAAGACGGCACGCTCGCCGCATGCCGCCGGCTCGGCGTCGCCTTCGTCGCCTACAGCCCGCTCGGCCGGGGCTTTCTCACCGGCGCGATCGCGAAGTTCGAAGACCTCGCCGACGACGACTACCGCCGCCACAGCCCGCGCTTCCAGGGCGAGAACTTCGGCAAGAACCTGGCGCTCGCGGGCAAGGTGCAGCAGATCGCCGCGCGCCTGGGCTGCAGCGCCGGGCAGCTCGCGCTGGCCTGGGTGCTGGCGCAAGACGACAACGTCGTGCCGATCCCGGGCACCAAGCGGCGCAAGTATCTCGAGGAGAACGTCGCCGCGACCGAGCTCTTGCCGAGCCGCGAGGTGCTCGACGAGCTCTCGGCGGTGTTTCCGTCGGGCGCGGCCGCTGGCCAGCGCTATCCCGACAACATGATGAAAGCGCTGAACGGCTGATGCAGGCGGACCGCGCTTCGACGGACGACGGCCCGCTCGACACCTTGCTCTACGTGAGCGAGCTGACGAACTTCGACGCTGGCGAGATCGACAGCATCTGCCATCAGTCGCGAGCCAACAACGCGCGCGACGACATCACCGGCCTGCTCGTCTTCGACGGCCAGGCGTTCTGCCAGTTCGTCGAAGGCCCGCGGGACGCGATCGCCGCGCTGCTCGAGCGGCTCGAGCGCGATCCGCGTCACGTCGAGATCCGCGTCCTGCAGCACGGCCCGGTCGCGTCCGGCCGGCGCTTTCCGGCGTGGCGGCTCGGCTACGCCTATTCGGCCGACCCGGCGGCGATCGCGCAGATCGATCTCAAGCGCGGCAGCGACGCGCTGCTCGAGTTCGATCGCGTGCATCCGGACTGGCCGGCCTGCGACTGACGCCGGCTCAATACCCGAGCGCCAGCCCCGACTGGTAGCGCGGATCGATCGCACCGTAGAAGCGGTTCCTGCCGACCGGCTGGCCACCGAGCTGCGGCGCGCCGACGAGGATCGCGGTGACCTGGTTCAACGGTCGGAGGTCGACCAGCTTGTGGCCCATGCCTTCGAGGATGCGGCGCGTGTCGGGGCTGATCGCGAACGGCTCGACCGTCGTCGCCTCGGGCAGCCACTGCTGGTGGAAGCGCGGCGCGTCGATGGCCTCCTGGATCGTCATGCCGTAGTCGACGACGTTGACGATCGTGTGCACCACGGTCGTGATGATCCAGCTGCCGCCCGGCGTGCCGAGGACGAGCAGCGGCTTGCCGCCCTTCGTGACGATCGTCGGGCTCATCGAGCTGAGCGGCGTCTTGCCGGGCGCGATCGCGTTGAGCTCGCCCTGCACGAGGCCGTAGAGGTTGGGCACGCCGAGCTTGACGGTGAAGTCGTCCATCTCGTTGTTGAGGAGCACGCCGGTCGTCGCCGCCGTGACCTTGGCGCCGTACCAGTCGTTGAGCGTGATCGTCACCGCGGCGGCGTTGCCCATGCCGTCGACGATCGAGTAGTGCGTCGTGTTCATGCCCTCGTGCGGCGCGACGCCGGCCTTGAGCTCGCGCGACACGGCGGCGCGCGCCGGATCGATGGCGGCGCGGATGCGCGCCGCGTGGGCCTTGTCGAGGAGGAGCGCGACCGGGTTCTTCACGAAGTCTGGATCGCCGAGGAAGCTGTTGCGGTCGACGAAGGCATGGCGCATCGCCTCGATCTGCACGTGCACGCCCTGCGCCGATCTGAAGCCCCACTCCTTCAGCGGATAGCCCTCGAGCACGTTCAGGATCTCACAGACGGTGACGCCGCCCGAGCTCGGCGGTGGCGCCGAGACGACGTGCAGGCCGCGGTAGTCGCACTCGACCGGCGCGAGCTCGCGGGTCCGGGCGGCGCGCAGGTCGGCGAGCGTGATGAGGCCACGGCCGGCCTGGCTCGACGCGACGATCGCGCGCGCGACCGGGCCGGTGTAGAAGCCGTCGGCGCCGGCCTCGCTCACCTGGCGCAAGGTCGCGGCGAGGTCGGTCTGCACCAGCCGTTCGCCGGCGGCGAAGGGCTTGCCGTGGTTCACGAAGATGGCCGCGCTCGCCGGATCGGCGCGCAGCTCGTCGGTCGCCGTCGCGAGGAAGCGGATGTCGCCTTCGTCGAGCACGAAGCCCTCGGCGGCGAGCCGGATCGCCGGCGCGATGAGATCGGCGCGCTTCATCGTGCCGTAGCGGGCGAGCGCGGTCTCCAGGCCCGAGACCGCGGCGGGCACGGCGACCGCAAGGTGGCCGCTGCGCGTCGAGCGCGGCACGACCTCGCCCGAGGCGTCGAGGAACATCGTCGGCGTCGCCGCGAGCGGCGCCTTCTCGCGGAAATCGAGGAAGGTCTTCTTGCCGTCGGCGAGCTGCAGCGTCATGAAGCCGCCGCCGCCGAGGCTGCCGGCCGACGGATACACGACCGCCAGCGCGTAGCCGACCGCGACCGCGGCGTCGATCGCGTTGCCGCCGCGCTTGAGCACGTCGACGCCGACCTCCGTCGCGAGGTGCTGGGCGGTGACGACCATGCCGTGCTCGGCCGCGACCGGAGCGGTCGACGCGGCCTCGGCGCGATCGACGATGCCCGCCAGTGCGACAACGATGGCGACGCACCGGAACAAGGTCATCGGTGCACTCTATCGCGCTCGCAGCGACCGCGTTTTCCGCCGACGCGACATCGTGTTACGACTTGGGCCGCATTCGAGGGGTTCCGTCACAGACAGCCGCGAGTTCGCGTGGCTACCATCGACTTCCGTTGTCTCGCGTGCGCTCGCCGGAGCCCGCGTCGGTGCGACGGCCCGCCAGGACCGCCCATGCTTCGCCCCCTCCCTTTCGCCCTCGCCCCCGCGCTGCTCGCGCTCGGGCTGGTCGCGCTCGCCGGCTGCACCGCGCCCGGGCTGATCCTCACGGCGACCGGCATCGCCACCGACACCAGCATGACGTGGGACATCGTCAAGCACGTCCACGGCAAGCTCACCGAAGACGACGCGACGCCCTGCATCCTGCTCGACACCGTGCAGCGTGCGGTCAACCCGCGCTGCGCGTTCGTGCCGGGCAGCATCCGCGCGGCCGACATCGCCCACAACGGCCTGCAGGCCTGCCCGCTCGCCATCGCGACGCAGGACGAGCGCCTCTGGCGCGCCCTGCCCGAGCTGATCGACAAGGGTGCGAAGCTCGAGCGCTGCCCGCGCTCGCCGTTGCTCGACCTGGCCGAGGTCGACGCGTGCCCGAATTTCGCGGCCGCATCGCCCGAGGTGCTGCGTTCGATCGTGTTCATGGCCGACAGCGACCCGCGCGCGGTCCGGCACGACATCTTTCGCATGCTGTCCTGCCCGCACGCGCGCAGCGCCGGGCTCGACAGCGTTCTCGTCGGCTGGCTCGACCGCGGCAAGCTCGCGCCCGGCACGCTGCCGTTCAATCCGCTCGAGGCGCTCGACCCCGACATGATCGGCTCGCGCTTCGCGCGCGACCTGCAGGTCGCCGGGCACACGCCGCAATCGGCCCTCGATCACTACGAAGGCACGCTGCCGAGCGGCTTCGAGGAAGCGCTCAAGAGCAGCCACTGGACTGCGCTCGAATGGTGGTTCTACGAGCTGCCGCAGCTCGCCAACCTGGCGCCGCCGAGCCGCGGCGCGCAGCTGCCGTCGGTGCCGCTGCAGCAGGTGCTGCTGCCCGGCTTCCTGCGCAATCCGGCGAGCCAGGGTGACATGGTGCGCTTCCTCCTCGCGCACGGCGCAGACCCGCGTCGCAAGCTCCCGTTCGATTCCGGCACGACCGTGATCGGCTTCGCCACCGCGATCAAGAGTCCGGCGCTGGCGCTGCTCGATCCGCCGCACCCGACGCCTGCCGCGCCGGTGGTGGCGCCGACAACGACGCTGGCACGAAGCACCATGGGTGAGGACGACGCGAGTCGCCGCCCGACCACGCGCGCGACGCGTGACGCCAACGAGCGGCCGGTGCGCCAGGCGGCGCGCTTCGACGTCAAGCCGCCGGCGGGCGAGACGACCTCGCGCTGATCCGACCGCCGCGCGGCGCTCAGTCGCTCGCGAAGCTGTACGGGCCGCCGCGCTCCAGGGCGCGCTTGTACGCCGGCCGGGCGTGGATCTTCTTCAGATAGGCCATCAGCTTCGGCCGGCTCGCATCGAGCCCGGCGCGCTGCGCCGCCGCCTCGATCGGAAAGCTCATCTGGATGTCGGCGGCGCTGAACTCGCTGCCGGCGAACCACTCGCTCTTGTTCAGCTCGCCTTCCATGAAGTCGAGCTGGCGCTTCAGGTTGGGCTCGACCATCAGGCCCTTCACCTTGCCGGCGATGCCCTTGGCGATCGGCTTGACGAAGAACGGCATGCCCTGGCCCGAGCCGATGCGGTCGAAGATCAGCTTGAGCAGCAGCGGCGGCATCGCCGAGCCTTCGGCGAAGTGCATCCAGTAGGTGAAGCGGCGCTTGTCCTCGCTGCCCGCGGCAGGCACGAGCCTGCCGGCGCCGTAGGTCTCGAGCAGGTACTCCATGATCGCGCCCGACTCGGCGACCGTGACGCTGTTGTCGGTGATCACCGGCGACTTGCCGAGCGGATGGACGCGCGTCAGCTCGGGCGGCGCGAGCATGGTCTTGGCGTCGCGCTGGTACTTCTTGATCTCGTAGGGAAGGCCGAGCTCCTCGAGGAGCCAGAGCACGCGCTGCGAGCGCGAGTTGTTGAGGTGGTGGACGGTGATCATGGACGCTCGCTGCGGCAGACGGACCGCATGATTGTCGTCGCCCGTGCGCGGCGCGGCCGCTGCCGCGTCAGATCGACATCTTGGCGCGAACGCCCTCGGCTCCCATGTCGGCGCCGAGCCCTTGCTGCACGACCTCGCCGCGCTCCATCACGAGGTAGCGGTCGGCGAGCTCGGCGGCGAAGTCGTAGTACTGCTCGACCAGCACGATCGCCATGCGCTGCGGCTTGCCGGCGACGGCCAAGCCGGTGTCGGCGAGCATGCGGATGACGCGGCCGATGTCCTTGATGATCGACGGCTGGATGCCTTCGGTCGGCTCGTCGAGGATCAGCAGCGACGGCCCGGCGGCGAGCGCGCGGGCGATCGCGAGCTGCTGCTGCTGGCCGCCCGAGAGATCGCCGCCGCGGCGGTGGAGCATCTGCTTCAGCACCGGGAAGAGCTCGAACAGCTCCTTCGGCAATTGCGTCCGCCCGCTCTTGTAGGCCAGGCCCATCTGCAGGTTCTCCTGCACGGTGAGGCGGCTGAAGATCTCGCGGCCCTGCGGGACGTAGCCGATGCCGCGGCGCACGCGCTGGTAAGGCGTGTCGTGAGTGATGTCGGTGTCGCCGAAGCGGACCGTGCCCGAGCGCACCGGCACCACGCCCATCATGCTTTTCAGCAGCGTCGTCTTGCCGACGCCGTTGCGGCCGAGGATGACCGTGACCTCGCCGGCCATCGCTTCGAGCGCGACGTTGCGCAGGATGTGCGAGCCGCCGTAGTACTGGTTGAGCGCGTCGATCCGGAGCAGCGGCGTCGAGGACGCTCTCGCCGCCGCGCCGGCCGACGTCGCCGCGTCGCGCTGGCCCATCGGCATCGCTGCGCTAGCGGCCAAGGTACACCTCGACGACGTTCTCGTTCTGCTGCACGTCCGCGAGCGAGCCTTCGGCGAGCACGCTGCCTTCGTGCAGCACCGTCACCTTCTTCGCCGGATTGCCGTGCGTCAGCGCGTGGATGAACTTCATGTCGTGCTCGACGATGACCAGCGAATGACTGCTCTCGAGCGAGAGGAAGAGCTCGGCGGTGCGATCGGTCTCCTCGTCGGTCATGCCGGCGACGGGCTCGTCGAGCAGCAGCAGCTTGGGGTTCTGGATCAGCAGCATGCCGATCTCGAGCCACTGCTTCTGGCCGTGCGAGAGAAGTCCCGCGGGACGCTGCGCGTGGTCCTTCAGGTGGATCAGCACGAGCGTCGAGCCGATCCGGTCGAGCTGCTCGCCTGAGAGGCGGAAGAACAGCGACGCGCGCACGCCGCGGTCAGCCTTGAGCGCGAGCTCGAGGTTCTCGAACACCGAGAGATGCTCGAACACCGTGGGCTTCTGGAACTTGCGGCCGACGCCGATCGAGGCGATCTCGTTCTCGCGCATGCGCAGCAGGTCGATCGTCGAGCCGAAGAAGGCGCGGCCGGCGTCGGGCCGGGTCTTGCCGGTGATGACATCCATCATCGTCGTCTTGCCTGCCCCGTTCGGGCCGATGATGCAGCGCATCTCGCCGACGCTGATCGAGAGCGAGAGCGCGTTGAGCGCCTTGAAGCCGTCGAAGCTGACGGTGATGTCGTCGAGGTAGAGGATCGCGCCGTGGGTGACGTCGAGCTCGCCTGTGGCGATGCGCGAATAGCTCGCCTCGCGGCCGCCCGACTCGCCGATGGCAGCCGCGCTCGAGCGCAACTCGGCGGCGCGACGTGCGCGTGCGCCGGCCTGCATCAGCTCGGGCGTCACGAGGCGCTGCCTCCTTCCTTGCGCGTGCTTCTGCGCAGCCGCGCGAGCATGCCGTCGGGGCCGCGCACGAGGCCGACGATGCCCTGCGGCAGGAACAGCGTGACGGCGATGAACATCGCGCCGAGCGCGTAGAGCCAGAACTCGGGGAAGGCCTGCGTGAACCAGCTCTTCATGCCGTTGACGAAGAAGGCGCCGACGATCGGGCCGATCAGCGTCGCCCGGCCGCCGACCGCCGTCCAGATGGCGATCTCGATCGAGGCCGCCGGCGTCATCTCGCTCGGGTTGATGATGCCGACCTGCGGCACGTAGAGCGCGCCGGCGATGCCGCACATGACGGCCGAGAGCGTCCAGATCGCGAGCTTGTAGCGCAGCGGGTCGTAGCCGGTGAACATGACCCGGCTCTCGGCGTCGCGGATCGCCTGCAGGACGCGGCCGAACTTGCTCTCGACGATCGCACGCGCCATCAGGAAGAAGGCGATCAGCGTGCAGCCGGTGATCACGAAGAGCGTCATCCGCATCGACGGCGTCGCCAGCGGCATGCCGAGGATGCGCTTGAAGTCGGTGAAGCCGTTGTTGCCGCCGAAGCCGGTCTCGTTGCGGAAGAAGAGCAGCATCATCGCGAAGGTCATGGCCTGCGTGATGATCGAGAAGTAGACGCCCTTGATGCGCGAGCGGAAGGCGAAGAAGCCGAACACGAAGGCGAGCAGGCCGGGCGCGAGCACGACCAGCAGCATCTGCGCGACGAACGAGTCCGACACCGCCCATTGCCAGGGGAATTCCTTCCAGTTGAGGAAGACCATGAAGTCCGGCATGGGCAGGCGGTACTGGCCGTCGCTGCCGATTTGGCGCATCAGGTACATGCCCATGGCGTAGCCGCCGAGCGCGAAGAAGACGCCGTGGCCGAGCGAGAGGATGCCGGTGTAGCCCCAGATGAGGTCCATCGCCAGCGCGCACATCGCGTAGCACATGATCTTGGCGACCAGCTGCACCGCGTAGTCGCTCAGATGGAAGACGCTGTCGCCGGGCACGAGCAGGTTGGCGATCGGCACGATGACGGCGACGACGGCGAGCGCGATCGTCACCCCGGCCCAGCCGCGGATGCCGAGCAGGAGGCCGCGCCGCGGGACGAGCGCGGCCGAAGGCGGCGGCAGGACGGCGCTCATGCCTCCGCGCTCCGGCCCTTCAACGCGAACAGGCCCGACGGCTTCCGCTGAATGAAGACGACGATGATGACCAGCACCGCGATCTTGGCGAGCACCGCGCCGGCCAGGCCCTCGAACAGCTTGTTGAGCACGCCGAGGCCGACCGCCGCGACGACCGTGCCCGCGAGCTGGCCGACGCCGCCGACGACGACCACCAGGAACGAGTCGACGATGTAGCTCTGGCCCAGGTCGGGACCGACGTTGCCGATCTGCGAGAGCGCGACGCCGCCGAGGCCGGCGATGCCGGCGCCGAACGAGAACGCGAGCATGTCGATGCGCGCCGTGTCGACGCCGACGCACGACGCCATGCGCCGGTTCTGCGTGACGCCACGGATGAAGAGGCCGAAGCGCGTCTTGGCGATCAAGAGGGCGACGCCGCCGAGCACGATCATCGCGAAGGCGATGATGGCGATGCGGTTGTACGGCAGCACGAGGTTGCTCATCACCTCGACGCCGCCGGAGAGCCAGTTCGGGTTCTCGACCGGCACGTTCT
>JAYTHL010000446.1:0-26973 GCA_043732605.1 Rhizobacter sp.
CACTACAACTTCCATCGTCCACACTCGGCGGTCTCAAAGAAGCCACCAGCTACTCGCCTCGGCTTCGATGAGAACAACGTCCTGAGAAACTACACCTAGCGGCGCCGGATGCTGGTGGGCCGGGTCTTCGACTTCGCTGCCGGCTTCGACGCTGGAGCAGCTGCCGGCGTCGCCGCGGAAGCAGCCTTCGAGCCGCCCGCCTTCAGCCCTTGCGACATCCCGATCAGCACGCCGCTGACCATCGCCGCGTAGCCGTCGAGCATCGCCTGCGCCGCCCGCACGCCCGTGGAGCGCCCGTCGCGCAGCATCGCCTGCGCCTGCGAGAGGACGCTCTGCACCGTCTGGGTCGCCTGCGTGCCGGTCGCGCTGCCCTTCGTCTTGAAGACGTCGAGGGCGTTCTCCCACGGTCCCTGCATCGGCCCCGCGGCTTCGCTCGCCTTGGTCACGGCCGAGAAGAAGACGTCCTCCATCTTCTCGACGTTGGCCAGCGCCTCCTTGAGCGGCTTCTCGCTCAGCGAGACGCCGCCGCTCACGAACTGCTCGAGCGCCTTGCGGTTGGCCTCGACGGCCTGGAGCAGGGCCGAGTCGATGCCGGCGAGGGCCTTGCCGAGCATGCCCTCCACGTCGAGCCCCGCCGCGGGGTTGCGGGCCACGCCCACCGACGCCGCGCCGGCGACGTTCTTGACGACCTTCCTGACGTTGTCGAGGGTCAGCTCGCGGCCCTGCAGGGCGCGCAGCGTCGCCTCGCTCACCGCCTGGCGCACGGCCTCGCCCTGCTTGGTGGTGGCCTGCGAGAACATCGTGATCAGCGCTTCCTGATCGATGCCGGCTTTCATCATCGCTTCGCTCTCCTGGTTCGGCGCCGAAGCGTCATTGCATGTGCTGGCCGCCGTTGATGGCGATGTTCGCCCCCGTGAGGAACGCCGCCTCCTCGGACGCCAGATAGATGATCAGGCCGGCGACTTCCTCGGGCTTGCCGAGCCGGCCGACCGGGATCTGCGGAAGGATCTTCGTGTTCAGGATCTCCTCGGGAATCGCCGTCACCATCTTGGTGCCGATGTAGCCCGGCGAGATCGTGTTGACGGTGACGCCCTTCTTGGCGACCTCGAGCGCAAGGGCCTTGGTGAAGCCGTGCACGCCGGCCTTGGCCGCCGAATAGTTGGTCTGGCCGAACGCGCCCTTGGAGCCGTTGACCGACGACACGTTGATGACCCGGCCCCAGTTGCGCTCGACCATGCCGTCGGCGACCTGCTTGGTCATGTTGAAGAGGCTGTCGAGGTTGGTCCGCATGACCGCGTCCCAGTTGACCTTGTCCATCTTCTTGAACGTCATGTCGCGGGTGATGCCGGCGTTGTTGACGAGGATGTCGATCGCGCCCATCTTGTCCTGGACCTCGGCGACGGCGTGCGCGCATGACTCGATGTCGGCGACGTCGCACTTGACGGCCATGATGTCGTAGCCCCTGTCCTTCATGCCGGAGACCCACTCCTTGTGCTTGGCGTTGCCCGGCGAATAGGTGACGACGACGCGGTAGCCGGCGTCGACCATCTTGGTCGCGATCGTCTCGCCCAGGCCACCCATGCCACCGGTGACGAGCACCACGCGACCTTGTCCATTGCCACTCACCGATGCCATGTTCGTCTCCGTTGTCGCGACCCGCTCGGGGCGGTAGACGCCGATGATGCGCGCGCGCGCATCAGGAGACCCCTTGGGAAAACCCGAGACGAACGACGACGCGCCGATGGGCTGGTCTAAAGTCTGCATCGCTCGACGACCGAATCCACCTGAGCCGCCCACTGACCCATGGACACACTCGAACGCGCTCGCCGCGTGGCGACCCGCTTGGGCATCAAGGCCGGCCTGGTGAAAGGCGAACCCGACCTCCACGCGTTCGGGATCGACGCGGCCGAGCAGCGCCGGATGCGCCAGACGCCGCCCACCGAGGTGCACCGCGCGTTCTATTCGCACGGCAAGCGGCCGGCGCACAAGTGGGCGCACTACCTCCATCTCTACGACCGCTATCTTGATCGCTACCGCGGCACGGCGGTCAAGATGATCGAGATCGGCGTGCTCGAGGGCGGCTCACTCGACATGTGGCGGCGCTACCTCGGGCCGGACGCGTCGATCGTCGGCATCGACATCGATCCGCGCTGCGCCCAGCGCGTCGATCCGCCCAACGTCGTGCGGATCGGCTCGCAGGCCGATCGCGCGTTCCTCGAAGGCGTGGCGGCAGAGTTCGGCGCGCCTGAGCTCATCCTCGACGACGGCTCGCACATCGCCAGGCACCAGCGCGCGAGCTTCGAGATCCTCTTTCCGCTGCTCCAGGACGGCGGCCTCTACATCATCGAGGACGCGCATACCTCCTACTGGAACGAGTGGGACGGCGGCTACCGCAGGCGCGGCACCGCGATCGAGTTGGCGAAGTCGCTGGTCGACGACATCCACGCTTGGTGCCATCACAAGGGCAGCGCGGCCAAGGCCAACGAGGACGTGGGCAGCGTCCACTTCCACGACTCCGTGATCGTGATCGAGAAGCGCCGCAGGCAGCGTCCGGGCCAGATGTCGTCCGAGGGCGGCCGCGACGCCTGATCCGTACCGCCCGCCCCGAGCACCGTGAACCGCTTCGATCTCCTGCCGTCTCCTTCGCCGCTGCGTGCGGCGATTACCGCCGCCTGCCGCCGGCCCGAAGTCGGCGTCGTGCCGGCGCTGCTCGCCGAGGCGCGGCTGCCGCCGCGGCTCGCAGCGGCGACGCAGTCGCTCGCGCGTCGGCTGGCGCAGACGCTGCGCGAGCGGAAGACCGCCGCCGGCCGCGCCGGCCTCGTCCAGGGCTTGCTGCAGGAGTATTCGCTCTCGTCGCAGGAAGGCGTGGCGCTGATGTGCCTGGCCGAAGCGCTGCTGCGCATCCCCGACGCGGCGACGCGCGACGCGCTGATCCGCGACAAGGTCGGCAACGGCCAGTGGCACCAGCACCTCGGCCAGAGCCCGTCGCTCTTCGTCAACGCCGCGACCTGGGCGCTGATGCTGACCGGCAAGCTCGTCTCCACGCACAGCGAGTCGAGCCTGTCGAGCGCGCTCGCGCGGCTGGTCGGCAAGGGCGGCGAACCGCTGATCCGAAAGAGCGTCGACCGGGCGATGCGGGTGATGGGCGAGCAGTTCGTCACCGGCGAGACGATCGGCGAGGCGCTCGGCAACGCGCGCACGCTCGAGGCGGAGGGATTTCGCCATTCCTACGACATGCTCGGCGAAGCGGCGCTGACCGCGCACGACGCCGAGCGCTATCGCCGCGCCTACGAGGACGCGATCGACGCCATCGGCCGGGCATCGCACGGGCGTGGCATCTACGACGGCCCGGGAATCTCGATCAAGCTCTCGGCGCTGCATCCGCGCTACAGCCGCGCCCAGCGTGACCGGGTGATGGGCGAGCTCTATCCGGTGCTGAAGCAGCTCGCGCTGCAGTCGAAGGCGCACGACATCGGTCTCAACATCGACGCCGAGGAGGCCGACCGCCTCGAGCTCTCGCTCGATCTGCTCGAGCGGCTCTGCTTCGAGCCGGAGCTCGCGAGCTGGAACGGCATCGGCTTCGTCGTCCAGGCCTACCAGAAGCGCTGTCCGGTCGTCATCGACTTCCTGGTCGACCTCGCGCGAAGGTCGGGGCGCCGGCTGATGGTCCGCCTCGTCAAGGGCGCGTACTGGGACAGCGAGATCAAGCGTGCCCAGGTCGACGGCCTCGAGGGCTATCCGGTCTACACGAGGAAGGCCTACACCGACGTCGCCTATCTCGCCTGCGCGCGTCGCCTGCTCGCGGCCCCGGCCGAGGTCTATCCGCAATTCGCGACCCACAACGCGCACACGCTCGCCGCGATCTACGAGATGGCCGGACCCGGTCGCTACACGCCCGGCCAGTACGAGTTCCAGTGCCTGCACGGCATGGGCGAGCCGCTCTACGAGCAGGTCGTCGGCCGCGTCGACGCCGGCAAGCTCGGCCGGCCGTGCCGGATCTACGCGCCGGTCGGCACGCACGAGACGCTGCTCGCCTACCTCGTACGCCGGCTGCTGGAGAACGGCGCCAACACTTCGTTCGTCAACCGCATCGCCGATCCGTCGGTGGCGATCGACGCGCTGGTCGAGGATCCGGTCGAGACGGTCGAGCGCAGCGCGCGCGAGGATGGCAGCGTCGTCGGCCAGCCGCACCCGGCGATCCCGTTGCCGGCGGCGCTTTTCGGTGTGAACCGCGCGAACTCGCGGGGCTTCGACCTGGCAAGCGAGGCGCAGCTCGTGGCGCTCGACGCGGCGATCCGCGCCGGCGGCGGCGAGGCGTGGTTCTCTGCGCCGCTGCTGGCAGTCGATGTGATCGCGGGCGCGGCCGTTCCGCTCCGCAATCCCGCATGTCACGACGACGTCGTGGGATACGCGCAGGACGCGACCATGGCCGACGTCGAGACCGCGCTGGCGAGCGCCGCGGCTGCCTCGCCCGGCTGGGCCGCGACCGAGCCGACCGAGCGTGCCGCCGCGCTGCAGCGCGCCGCCGACCTGCTCGAGGCCGACCTGCCGCGTCTCCTCGGACTGCTCTCGCGCGAGGCTGGCAAGACCTATCCGAACGGCATCGCCGAAGTGCGCGAGGCGGTCGACTTCCTGCGCTTCTACGCCGCCGAGGTCGAGCGCGACTTCGCGGTCGCGACGCACGTGCCGCTCGGCACGGTCGTCTGCATCAGCCCCTGGAATTTCCCCCTCGCGATCTTCACCGGCCAGATCGCGGCTGCCCTCGCCGCGGGCAACGCGGTGCTCGCCAAGCCTGCCGAGCAGACGCCGCTCATCGCCGCCGAGATGGTGCGCATCCTGCGCCGCGCGGGCGTGCCACGTGCCGTGCTGCAGCTCGTGCCGGGACGCGGCGAAACCGTCGGCGCCGCGCTCGTCGCCGACGCGCGCGTGAACGGCGTGATGTTCACCGGCTCGACCGATGTCGCGCGCCTTCTGCAGAAGAACCTGGCGCATCGCCTCGGCGCCGACGGCCGTCCGGTGCCGCTGATCGCCGAGACCGGCGGCCAGAACGCGATGCTGGTCGACTCGTCGGCGCTCGCCGAGCAGGTCGTGAGCGACGTCGTCGCCTCGGCCTTCGACAGCGCCGGCCAGCGCTGCTCGGCGCTGCGCGTCCTCTGTCTTCAGGACGACGGCGCCGACGACGTGATCGCGATGCTCAAGGGCGCGATGGCCGAGAGTCGCATCGGCGATCCGGCGACGCTCGCGGTCGATGTCGGCCCGGTGATCGACGCCGAGGCGCAGCGCGGCATCGACGCGCACATCGAGACGATGCGGATGAAGGGCCGCGCGGTGTTCCAGGCCGCGCGGGCCGAGGCCGGCGCGACGGCGATGGGCACTTTCGTGCTGCCGACGCTGGTCGAGCTCGATCATTTGGGCGAGCTCGAGCGCGAGGTGTTCGGTCCGGTGCTGCACGTCGTGCGCTATCGGCGCAAGCACCTGGCCGCGATGCTCGAGCAGATCAACGCCACGGGCTACGGGCTCACGCTCGGCGTCCACTCGCGAATCGACGAGACGATCGCCCAGGTCGTCGGCACCGCGCGCGCGGGCAATGTCTATGTCAACCGCAACATGGTCGGTGCGGTCGTCGGCGTCCAGCCGTTCGGTGGCGAGGGGCTGTCGGGCACGGGGCCGAAGGCGGGTGGACCGCTCTACCTCTACCGGCTGCTGGCGCGCCGACCGGACGATGCGATGGCGCGCGCGCTCGATGCAGCTGGGGAAGCCGACGACGACGAGATTCCGGCCGGCGTGTCAATCGCGGCGGGCGACGAAGGAAGCCCGCTCTCCGCGCTGCAACGCTGGGCAGCGGACGCAGGCGAGACCGCGCTCGTCGACTCCTGCGATCGCTTCGCATCACGCTCGCGAGCCGGCGCGAGCTGCGTCCTGCGCGGCCCGACCGGCGAGCGCAACGTCTACAGCCTCGTCGCCCGCGACGCCGTGCTCTGTCTTGCGGCGTCGGACGCCGATCGTCTCGTCCAACTCGCCGCGGTCCTCGCTGTCGGCAGCCGCGGGGTGTGGCCGGACGATGCCCGTGCGCTCCACGCACGCTTGCCGGCGCCGGTGCGAGAGCGCATCGAGCTCGTCGCCGACTGGGCCGCTGCCTCGGTGCGCTTCGACGCCGTGATCCACCACGGCGACCGCGACGCATTGCTCGCGGTCTGCGGTCGGCTGGCCGCCCGTCCCGGCCCGATCGTCGGGGTCGACGGCCTCGCGCCCGGCGAGGCGGGCATTGCGCTCGAGCGCCTCGTCGTCGAGCGCGCGCTCAGCGTCAACACTGCCGCGGCCGGCGGCAACGCGACCTTGATGACGCTCCAGTAGAGCTCACCGTCACGCGACTTCGGGAACGGCGTTTGCCGGTGTGATGACCTGAATCACGATGCCAGGAGACACCATGAGCAAGCTCAACGCCGATCAGCGCAATGACCTCGACGACGCGAAGTTCGCCTTCGTCGCGCAGCGCAAGGAACCAATCGAGAACGCGAGCCACGTCCGCAACGCGATCTCGCGCTTCGATCAGGTCACCGATGTCACCGATGCCGAGCGCGACGCGGCCTGGAAGCGGATCACCGCCGCGGCGAAGAAGTACGGCGTCGAGGTCGGCGAGACCTCGTGGCGCGAGCTCGGCGCGAAGAAGCGTTGACGCTCAGGCCGTGGCCGGCGCCTTGCGCCGGGCGGCCCAGTAGGTCGCGCCTTCGGGCCCGTAGCGCTCGGCGTGCTCGACGGCGAGCTCGAGCTGGAAGGTGTCGCCGGCCACGAGATGGCGCGTCGCGCCCTGCGACGTCAGCCACATCTCGCCCTGGACGACGAGCGCCTCGACCGAGAACGGATGCGTGTGGGTCGGCGCCTCGCTGTTCGCCGGCCAGACGCGCTCGGCCACCTCGTTGAAGCCGCGGGCGAGGGCGGTGGCTTCGAAGGTCGTGAAGTCGGGAGTGTTCATGGGCCCGAGAATGGACCGGGTGAGGGTGGCGCGTCAAGCCCGTCGTCGTCGGCGCCGCCCGAGACCTGGCGCACGATGCCTTCGCCCGGATCGACCGCCAGCACCCGATCGGCGGTGGCGATCGTCTCCTTGCGATGCGCGACCAGGATACGCGTCATCTCCATCGCCTTGACCGCCTGGCTCACCAGCGCTTCGCTGCGGCCGTCGAGGTGGCTCGTCGCCTCGTCGAGGAAGAGCACCCGCGGCGCGTGGTAAAGCGCGCGGGCGATGAAAAGGCGCTGCTTCTGGCCGCCCGAGATGTCGGTGGCGGCCTCGGCGAGGAGCGAGTGGTACTGCATCGGCATCGCCTCGATGTCGGCGGCGACGTTGGCCTTCTGCGCCGAGCGCACGACCCGCTCCATGTCGAGCGGCGCGTCGAAGAACGAGACGTTGTCGGCGACCGTGCCCTGGAACAGGATGTCGTCCTGCATGACGACGCCGATGACGCGCGCGTAGTCCTCCGACGCGATCGTCCTCAGGTCGCGGCCGTTGACGAGCACCTCGCCGCGTGTCGGCTCGAGCAGGCCGACCATCAGGCCGAGCAGCGTCGTCTTGCCGCTGCCCGACGGGCCCGTGATCGCGACCGACTCGCCCGGCTCGACGACGAGGCTCGCGCCCTTCAGCACCCAGGGGCTGTCGTTGCCGTAGCGAAACCACAGGTCGCGCACCTCGATGCGGACGCCGGCACCGTCGGCCACCATGAAGGGCGTCGTCGGCTCGGCGGCGGCCTGCGCCGGCTCGTCGAGCATCACCTCCTCGATCCGCTCGGCGTTGGTCCGCACGCGGCGCAGCTCCATCGCGTAGTTCACCGCGCGGTTGAGCCGCTCGACGAGAAAGGCGCGGAACAGGAAGAACATCATCATCGTGCCGAGCGTGATGGCGTTGCCGAGCACGAGCCATGTGCCGGTGGCGATCAGCGCGACGTTGCCGAGCCCGCTCGTGAGCTGGGCCGCCTGGCCGGAGAACATCGTCAGGCGGCCGTCGGCGAGGCCGAGATTGGTGAGCTCGACGAACTTGTTGCGCCAGACGGCGGCACGCACCTGCTCCTTGCCGAACAGCCGGATCGCGCGCGCGGCGCGGGCGTTCTCGAGGAAGTAGGCGTCGGCCTGGGCGGCGACGCGCAGGCTCCGGCGCGAGACCTCGATCGCCGCGTGGCGCAGGCCGGCGGTGACCGCGATCGTCAGCGCGGCGAACACGATCACGACCAGCGCCATCAGCGGCACCGCCGCGAGCATCACGACGATGATCGCGATCGACATCACGGCGTCGAGCAGTGCCTGCAGCAGCTGCGCCGTCACCAGCGACTGGATCGTGTCGACCGAGCGGCTGCGGCTCAGGATGTCGGCGCTGTGGTGCTTGAGGAAGAAGCGCGCCGACTTGCGGTGCAGCGCACGCACGAAGCGATCCTTCAGCTCGTAGCCGACCCGCGCGCCGAAGACCGAGAGCGTCCACGCGCGCACGACCGAGATCGCCGACTGCAGCAGCACGACCAGCGTGAAGCCGCCCGCGAGCACCCAGACGAGCCGGCCGTCGGCGCCTTGCAGCGCGCTGTCGACCGAGAGCTGCATCTGCAGCGGCACGAGGAGCACCAGGATCTCCATCGCGATCGAGAGCGCGGCGATGAGGACGAGGTCGGGCCGCCATTGCGAGAGCGGGCGCAGGAAGTCGAGCACCGAGATCCTGCGCTTCGCGCCGCGCGCCTTCTTCCAGTCGGGCGAGACTCGCGTCTCGAGCGCGATTCCGGTGAACGAGCGGTCGACGTCGGTCCAGGGCACGGCCATCCGCCCGGCGGCCGGATCCATGATCACGATGCCGTTCTGCGTGACGCGCTCGAGCACGACGAAGTGGTTCATGTCCCAGTGCAGGATCGCCGGGACCGCAAGCTGCTTCAGCGCCTCGACGCCGACCTTGACGCCGCGCGCCGCCAGGCCGATCTTCTCGGCGAGATTGCGCAGCTCGAGCAGCGTCTCTCCGCGTCCGCTCGGCACCGCCATCCGGCGCATGTCGGCCAGGCCCGGCTCGCCGTCGAAGTAGCCGCTGATCGCCGCAAGGCAGGCGAGGCCGCACTCGTTCAGCTCGCTCGCCGCGACGAACGGGACGCGGCGGCCGCCCCAGAGCGCGAAGTTCAGCATCAGCGACGCGGCTCGGCCGACGCGCTGCGGCCGGCGCGGCCGACGCTGTCGTTGAGGCCGCGCAGGATCGGATCGAGCAGCCAGGCGAGCACGGTGCGCTGCTCGATCGGCACGAGCGCGTCGGCGAGCATGCCGGGCTTCAGGACGAGCACCTGGCCGGTCGTCGAGCGCAGCTCGGCCGGCAGCGTCGCCGTCGCGACGAACATCGGCTCGGTCTGGCCGACGGCCTGCGGCAGCTCGCCCGGCAGCGACGGCACTTCGTTGACGCTCTCGATCCGCGCCGGGAAGAGGCCGAAGCGCTCCTGCGGATAGGCGCGAAAGACGAGCTTGATCTCGACGCCGGGCCGCACCGATGCGACCGCCGACGGCGCGACGAGCAGCTTCATCACCAGCGCGTCGTTGGCCGGCGCGAGCGTGAAGAGCGGCTGGCCGGCCTCGACCGACTGGCCGTCGGAGAGCGACGCGAACGAGACGCGGCCGTCCTGCGGCGCGCGCATCACCTGCTCGGCGTCCATCTCGCTCTGCAGCGTGAGGCGGTTGAGCTCGCCGCTCGAGCGCTGGCGGTTCTCGACGACGCCGGCGAGGCGCGCGTCGATCAGGCGTCGCTCGGCGTCGCTGGTCTCGAGATCGCGCTCGACGCGCGACAGTGCGCCACGTGCGCTCGCGAGCCGGCTCTCCTGCGCCGTCACCTCGTCGCGCTTCTGCGCCGCCTGCTGGCGCGGCAAGTAGCCCTCGGCCGCGGCGGAGGCGACGTGATCGCTCTGTGCCGTGAGGCTCGCGAGCAGGCGCTCGCCCGCGCGGATGTCTGCGCGCATGGTCTCGCGTTCCTCGCGCAGGCCGTGCAGGCGGCGCTCGAGCATCAGGCGATTGACCGTCGCTTCCTGGCGCGCGGCGTCGATCTCGCGCCCGATCGTCGCCTTCTCGGCCTCGAGCGACTGGCGCACGACGGCGCGCTCGCCGCCGCCTTCCTCGCGCAGCCGCTCGCTGCCGATGACGGCGAGCAGGTCGCCCTTCTTCACCAGCGTGCCGTCCTTGACGGCGAGGCGCGAGACGCGTCCGTCGATCGGTGCTTTCAGCCGCACCAGTCCGCTCTTCGCATCCACGAACGACGCGACGCGATGGACCGGCGAATACTCGACCGTCGCGACGAAGACCAGCAGCCCCGCGAGGAGCGCGAAGGCGACGGCCGTGAAGATCGCGACGCCGCGCCAGTGCGTCGACAGCGCCGCGCCGATCTGGCTGCCCGAGGAGGCATCGATGGCCACTTGCCGGAACAAGGGCGGAGGCGGTCGATCCATGTCAGCGCGCAGACCGCGGGTCGCGGTGAAAGGAGGCCGAAGCGCCGATTGTCCGGCTTTCGTGACCTGGTCCCAGGCGCGCCGGCCGATGCCGCCGGAGACGGCTCGCGGCGTTACTCGGCTTCTTCGGGCGTCTCGGCTTCGGTTTCGGTCTCGGCGTCCGCGTCGCCGCCTTCGGTGGCTTCGACGGCCGCGGGCACGGCCTTCTTGCGCGACTTGGCCTTGGCCTTGACGGGCACCGGCACTTCTTCCGGCGGCGACTCGGCGCGCAGCGCCGCTGCAGCCGATTCGCGCACCAGGACGATCTCGGCGCGCTGCAGGCCGATCGCCACGCGCGGGCGCCAACTCGGCTCGAGCAGGCGGTTGCGAAGCGAGTTTTGCGCCGAGCCGATGTAGTTCTCCAGCTCCGGGATCGAGAGCACGTCGAGCTTGTCGAACAGCGCGGCCTCTTCCTCCGGCGTGAAGGGTTCGAGGGGGATGGAAATCGTTTCTTTGAGCATCGCGGGAGCTTAGTCGCTATTTCGACCCTCTCGGCGAGATTCCCGCCGAACGTCGCCTGCGCGATCCGGCGCCGCCTGTCACTTCTTGCGCGTCGGCGTCGTCCTGCCGGTGGTCTGGTCACCACTCTTACCAGTTTGCGCGCAGGCGGCTGATGCGTCGGCAGTCGCGGTGCGCTACCTTTGTCGCAGTTCATCCACGAAGGCGACGACGTGTTCCGAGGCCGCGCTCTTGCACCGACGTTCTGTCTCCTGACGGCAATCGCCGCGCCGGCGCTCGCGTCCGAAGACGCGGCGTCGGACGTCGCTCCGGCCTGGTCGGCGAGCTCGGCGTTGTCGGACGGCGGCTATCGCTCGGCGCTGTCGCGCGGCAAGCTCGACTTCGCCATGAGATTCGACGCGCCTGTGCGCGGCATGCGTCCCGGCAATGGTCCGATCGAGCCGGTCGCGGCCTACGTCGCGCCGCTGCCGACCTTGAGCGTCGGCCTGCGCAACGTCGCGACGGGCCCGACGCCGGCCGGCGCGTTGCTCGATCGCGCCACCGGCGCCTCGGTCCAGGGTCAGCGCGAAAGCCGCGTCGGCCTCGAATGGAAGCCATCACCGTCGCGCGTGTTCCTCAACCGCGGCCTCGGCATCCGCCTCGACGGCGACGATCGCCTCACGATGCGCCTGAAGAAGGGCTCGCTCGGTCTCTTCGTGCAGACCCGTTTCTGAGTTACCGCCGCTCACCGGCGTCTCGCCGAGCGCGGCGGCGATCGTGCGAACATGACGACTCCGCACGCACCCGGTCCGGCACGATGACATCTTCCCTGCGCGCGCAGCGCATCGCCGGCAATCCCCAGCCGACGCTCGGCGGCTCGACCTACGTCGATCCGGAACAGCTGCAATGGCAGCCGTCGCAATTCGACAAGATCGCGATGAAGGTGCTCTACCGCGACGACGCGCGCGGCGAGATGACGGTGCTGCTCAAGTGGGAGCCGGGCGCGACGCTGCCGTTCCACCGCCATCCCGAGATCGAGCAGACCTGGGTGCTCGAAGGCTCGTTCTCGGACCACGACGGCATCTGCCGCGCCGGCCAGTTCGTCTGGCGCGCGCCCGGCTCGATGCACGAGACGCGCAGCGATGAAGGCTGCACCATCCTCGCGATCTACAGGAAGCCGAACATCTTCCGCAACTCCGCCGGCTTCGCTGCCCAGGCCGGCGACGCCTGAGCCCGGCACGCCATCATCCACGAAGGATTCCATGCGCCACGTCTTCCGTTCCGTGCTCGCCGTTCTCTGCCTCGCGCTCGTCGCCGGCGTCGCCGAGGCGCGGCCGTTCGACGCCAAGGCACTCGCCCGCTACGACACCAGCTACGTCGAATGCGAGGCGGGCATGCCGGCGATGAAGGGCAATCGCGACGAGGCATATCTCCACCTGTGGAGCATCACGGCCGACGAGAAGTCGCTCGCCCGGCTCGCCAAGCTGCGCACCGATCCGACCTACGTGGCCGAGAAGCAGCGCGCGGCGAAGATGCGGACGGGCGCCTCGGCGCCGGCGTCGGGCGTGGTGCAGCGCCAGTGCCGGGGCCTTTGGGCCGAGCATCAGCGAGCGGTCAGCGAGAAGAAGCATCCTTGAGCCCGGGCGGTCGCCGACGGTCGCGCCGATGAGTCCCGCGCGCTCGTGACCGCCGTCTCCCACATCGCCGTCGTCGACGACGAGGTCGACATCACCCGGCTGCTCGGCAACTACCTGCAGGTCGCCGGCTACCGTGTCTCGCAGCTGCACACCGGCCACGCGCTGCTGGCGCTGATGGAGACCGACGCGCCGGCGCTGGTCCTGCTCGACGTCGGCCTGCCCGGCGAAGACGGCTTCTCGATCGCGCGCCAGCTGCGCGAGCATTGGGACTGCGGCCTGGTGATCGTCACGGGTCGCGGCGACGCGGTCGACAAGATCGTCGGCCTCGAGGTCGGCGCCGACGACTACGTCACCAAGCCGTTCGATCTGCGCGAGCTGCTTGCCCGCGTCAAGGCCGTGCTCCGCCGCTCGCGCGGCGCGCCCGCGGCGTCGACGGCAGTGCCGGCCGCCGGTGGCGACAAGCGCCGCTTCGCCGGCTGGGAGCTCGACCTCGCGGCGCGCAGCCTCGCCGATCCGTCGGCGCGCGACGTGCCGCTCACCACCGGCGAGTTCTCGCTGCTGAAGGTGCTGATCGACAATGCGGGCAAGGTGTTGTCGCGCGACTTCCTCCTCGAGCACACGCGCGGCCGCGAAGCCGGACCGTTCGACCGCACGATCGACGTCCAGGTCGGTCGCTTGCGCAGGAAGCTCGAGGGCGATGCCGAGGACCCGAAGCTCATCAAGTCGGTGCGTGGCGCGGGCTACATCCTGGTGCCGCCGGTCACGCGGCACTAGCGGCACGGCCAAGCCATGACCGACGTCACCCGCCGTTCGCCGCGGCGCCAGGGGCAAGGAAACCACGAGCACCTCTTTCGCGAGCTGTTCGCCCACTATCCCGACGCGCTCATCGTCGCCGACGGCGCCGGCCTGATCGTGCTCGCGAACCCGCCGGCTGAAGCGATGCTCGGCTACGACGCCGGCGAGCTGATCGGCCTGTCGATCGAGGTGCTGGTGCCGAACAGCGTGCGGCCGCGCCACGCCGAGCTGCGTGCGTCGTTCGGGCGCGATCCGCGGCCGCGCCCGATGGGCATGCAGACCGATCTCGTCGCGCGCCGCAAGGACGGCTCCGAGACGCGCATCGAGATCGCGCTCAGCCCGATGAGCGACGACGGCGAGCCGCTCGTCGTCGCCGCGATCCGCGACATCAGCTCGTATCCGCGCGTGCTGCAGGCACTGCAGAGGGCGCGCTACAGCGAGCGGCTTGCGCACCTCGGCCGGGTCGCGGTCGACGTGCGCGACGCCGAGCCGCTGATCGACGAGGTGCCGGTCGCAGCCGCCGAGGCGCTCGAGGCCGACAACGCCGTCGTCTACCTGCTCGAGAGCAGCCGGCTGGAGCTGCGCGTCGCGAGCGCGACCGGCGCGCTGCCGGGCGAAGGCAAGGACGATCGCGTCGTCAACCGGCGCGACTCGTCGATCGGCTTCGTCCTCGCGGCAGGCCACTCGATCGTCGTCGCCGACTACGCGACCGAGACGCGCTTCGTCGTCCCCGACACCTACCGCGCCGCGGGATGGACCAGCGCGCTTGCCGTGCCGATCTCCGACTTCGGCAGGACCATCGGCGTCCTCGTCGTGAGAAGCTGCAAGGCGCGTCGCTTCGGCGCCGACGAGCTGCGCTTCGCCGAGTCGCTCGCCAACCTGCTCGCCAGCGCGCTGCAGCGGGCGCAGTCGGAAGAGGCGCTCAACCACGCGCAGCGGCTCGAGAGCGTCGGCCAGCTCACGGGCGGGATCGCGCACGACTTCAACAACCTGCTGACGGTGATCCAGGGCAACCTGCAGGTGCTCGAGGAGCTGCCGGCGATCGCCGCCGACGCGTTCGCTGGCCAGCTCGTCGACGCTGCCGCGCGCGCGTCGCGACGCGGCGCCGAGCTGACGAGCAAGCTGCTCGCGTTCTCGCGCCGCCAGGTGCTGCAGCCGACGGCCGTCGACATCGCTGCGCTCGTCCGCTCGCTCGCCGACATGCTGAGGCGCACGCTCGACCAGCACGTGCGCATCGTCGTCGAGGTCGCCGACGATTGCCCGGCGGCGCTCGCCGATCCGGTGCAGCTCGAAGCGGCGCTGCTCAACATCGCCATCAACGCGCGCGACGCGATGCCCGAGGGCGGCGTCCTGCGCTTTGCCGCCGCCCCCGTCGACGAGCTGCCGGTCGAGGTGGCCGCCGAGCTCGGCGACGCGCGGGCGCCCGCGGGCGGCTTCGTCGCGATCACGATCTCCGACAGCGGCACGGGGATGTCCGACGAGGTGCGCGAGCGCGCCTTCGAGCCGTTCTTCACGACCAAGACCGCGGGCCGCGGCACCGGCCTCGGCCTCGCCACCGTCCACGGCTTCGTCAAGCAGTCGCGCGGCGCGATCCGGCTCGTGAGCGCGCCGGGCGACGGCACGACGGTCGAGCTCTACATCCCGCGTGTGTCCGAGGCACCGGTCGGCGCGAGCAACGAATCGGGCACTGTCGATCGTCTGCCGCGAGGACTGCGCGTCCTTCTGGTCGAGGACGACCTCGAGGTCTGCGCCGTCGTGCGCCGATTCTTCGAAGGCTTCGGCGCGGTCGTGACGACGACGCAGAACGGCGAGCACGCGTTGATCGTGCTCGGCCTGACGTCGCGCTTCGATCTGCTCGTGACCGACATCGCGCTCGGCTCCGGCATGCGCGGCACGGAGCTCGCCGAGCAGGTGCAGCGGCACCTGCCGGAGATCAAGGTGCTGCTGATGTCGGGCTACTCGACCGAGCTGCTCGACGCCGATCGCACTTCGCCGCCGGCGTGGGAGCTGCTCAAGAAGCCGTTCTCGCGCGACGAGCTCGCGCAGGCGGCGGTCCGCGTTCTCGGGCCCTGACGCGCTCGGCTCGCCGGCGCCGGCTCATTGCAGGACGCGGGCGCCACCGACGCAGCGCTGGGTGAACGCCGCCAGCGCCCGCAGATCCGGGATCAGGATGTCGCGCCGGCGCTTCTCGGCGAAGGCGATGACCTTGTCGCGCGCCAGCCTGGAGAGCGCCCGGCTCACGCTCTCGAGCGTCATGCCGAGGTAGTTGCCGATCTCGGCGCGCGTCATGCGCAGGCAGATCTGGTCGCTGCGCATGCCGCGCGCCGCGAGCGAGACGGCGAAGTAGCGCAGGAACTCGGCGACGCGGGCGTCGGCCGGCAGCGTGCAGACCGAGATCAGCGAATCGCGGTCCTGGCCGATCTCGCGGCTCATCGCTTCGTGCAGCACCGTCAGCAACTCGGGGCAGTCGACGCAGGCGGCGAGCAGGCCGGCATACGGGACGCTCCAGAGTTCGCCGGTGTCCATGGCGATCGCCTCGCAGCCGTAGACCTCGCGGGCGATGCCGTCGAAGCCCATCCAGTCGCCGCGGAACTTGAGGCTCACCACCTGCTCGCGTCCGTCGGCGGTGAGCTTGACGATCTTGAAGAAGCCGGTGTTGAGGACGTGGAGGTTCGAGAAGGCCTCGCCGGCGCGGTAGATCACGTCGCCGGCGTGGACGATGCGGCGCTGCGGATCGAGCCGGTCGCGCAGCAGCATCAGCGTGTCGGCGATGCCGGCGCTGGTCTTTCGGTCCGGGTCGAATGCCGGTCCTTGCGGCGCGACTGGCGCCATGAAGTCGGCCGTATGGCGAGCGGTGTCGGTAGCGATCCGGGTCGGGGTGGTCGGCATCTCGTCTCTCCTGCAGTGATCGATTCGTCTCGGCCGATCCTAGGGAGCACCGTGCCCGCGTCGACGACCCGCATGCGTCGCTTCGTCGCAGTGCGTGAACGGACGGTGTCTGCCGTGTATCGATGCGAGCGCGGCAGGCGTTGTCTTGACCCGCGTCAAGGAGGACGCGCACGCCGCGACTAGCCTTCTCGACATGCCCGCACTGCGCAACGCCATCGCGATGTCCGTCGTGCTCCGGGCCCTGGGGCCGGAGCCGCACGACGTGCTGACGAGCGCGGAGGAAGACGGCTTGCTCGCCAGCGCCCGGCTCCTGCGCGACGCTGCCGCGAGCGGCCGGACCCGGTCGCTCCTGCGCGACAAGTTCATCGGCCTGCTCGCCGAGGATGACGACGGTGAGAACGCCGAGCTGTTCAAGAGCGCCGCCGTCGGACTCGGCGCCCGGGTCGCGCACATCCGCCCGAACCTCACCGAACGCAGTGACCCGCAGGTCGTGCGCGAGACCGCGCGCATGCTCGGTCGTCTCTACGACGCGATCGAGTGCCACGGCCAGCCGCCCGCCCTGGTCGCGCGGCTGCGCGAGGAAGCGGCGGTGCCGGTGTTCGACGCGCTGTCGTCGCCCGGGCGGGTGACCGCCGCGTTCGCCGCGAGGCTCGGCGCGGGCGCCGGCCTCGACGCGCGCCGCTTCATCGTCCAGGTCGTGCTGATGAGCACGCTGCATTGATCACCCTGTCCAAGGAGTCGCCATGACACCGCTCGATACGCTCGAACCCCTCGCCGGCATCGCCGCCTTCGTCTGCGCCCTGGCCGTCTTCCTGGGCGCGGCGCTCGACGGGCCCGACGTCGCCGTGCCCGTTCCTGCGCCGATCGTCGGGAGCGCACGATGAGCGCGCTCCGCGCGCTGCTTGTCCATCTCGACGCCTCCAAGCGCGCCGAGGAACGCCTGCGCGTGGCGATCGGGCTGGCGCGCGTGCACCGGGCCGAGCTGACGGCGATGTACGCCGTCTCCTCGATCGCTGCCGAGTATCCGTTCGCGATGGTCGGCGATCCGACGACGACGGCCGCGCTCCTCGACGCCGAGGCCGAGATCCGCCAGCGCGCCCGCTCCGGCTTCGATCGCGTCGTCGCCGAGAGTGGCGCCAAGGCGACCTGGATCGAGGTCGACCTGCAGGCGGAGCGCGCCGTGTCGCGCCAGTCGCGCTACGCCGATCTGCTCGTGCTCGGCCAGGAGGATCCGGACGTCGCGTCGAGCGACGGGCTGTCGCCGCGCTTCGTCGAGTCGGTGCTGATCGACAGCGGCCGCGGTGCGCTCGTCATTCCGCACATCGGCCAGCCATCGTCCTCGGCCATCGGCAAGATCGTCGTCGTCGCCTGGAAGAACACGCGCGAGTCGGCGCGTGCGCTCGGCGCGTCGCTCGCGCTGCTGCAAGGCGCCGGGCGCGTCCACGTCGTCTGCTGGGACGACGACAGCGGCGACCGGCGCAGCGACGACACCGGCGGTCCGATTGACATCGAGCGCTACCTCGCGCTGCACGACGTGACCGCGACCCCGCATCGTCACCGCAGCGTGCCGGCCGACGTCGGCGGCGCGCTGCTCTCGTTCTGCGCCGACGTCGGCGCCGACCTGCTCGTCATGGGCTGCTACGGCCACGGCCGGGCGCGCGAATGGGTGCTCGGCGGCGCGACGCGAACCGTGCTGCGCTCGATGACGCTGCCGGTGCTCCTCGCGCACTGACCACTGCGATCGATTGCGATCGCCTCGACAGGAGATCACGCCATGAACCCCCACCCCACGATTCGCGTCATCCGCGACGAGCACGGCGCGCTTGCCGCCGTGCTGCGCTCGATCGGGCTGCTGCTCGCGCAAAGCCGGCACCGCGAGCTCGACGGCGAGTTCGGCGTGCTGCGCGCCATGCTGTTCTACATCGACGAATTTCCGGAGCAGGTCCACCACACGAAGGAAACGCAGCTGCTGTTCCCGGCGCTGCGCGCTCGCAGCACGGAGGCGGCCGAGGTGCTCGACCGGCTCGACCGCGACCACGACCGCAGTCAGCACGCCGTGCGTGAGCTCGAGCACGAGCTGCTCGGGCTCGAGATGATGAAGGACGCCGCCGACCACGCCGACCGGCGCGCTCGCTTTGAGTCGCACATGCAGGACTACATCGCCGCCTACCTCGAGCACATCCGGGTCGAGGAGGTCGAGGTTCTGCCGCTCGCCGAGCGCGTGCTCACGCGCTCCGATTGGGCCGCGCTCGACGCGGCGTTCATGAAGAACCGCGATCCGCTGACGCACCGCGAGGCGGACGACGCCTATCGGCCGCTCTTCAAGTCGATCCTGATGTCGCTGCCGGCGCCGCTCGGGCTCGGTCCCGCGTTCGTCGGGAGCCACGAGGCGCGGTCGCGCTGAACGGCGCTCGGCGCGCGGGTCGCCAGGCGATCAGGCCGCGACCGCGCAGATCGCGTCGATCGCCGCGCCGAGGCCGTGCCAGACGGCGAACAGCGACGATCCCGCGAGCAGGAGGCCGGCGAGTCGGATCGAGACCGAGCCCGCGCTCGCCCCTCTGCCCTGTCCGCGACGCAGGAAGCGCCAGGCCGCAGGGCCGAGCCACAACCCGGTCGCGGATGCACTCGCGAACGCGGCCATCACCAGTGCGCCCGAGAGCGGGCTCGACGCCAATGCGGCGACGACGAGTGCCGACTGCAGCAGGCCGCACGGCAGCGTCGCCCACGCGAGGCCTGCCGCGCCGGCGCGCGCGCTCGGCGGCAGCGAGCGGACGATGCGCACCGGCCGTGAGTCGCCGAAACGTCCGAGCGACGCGGGTGCCGCGCCGAGCCAGGCGGGCGTGCGCGCCGTCCACAGCAGCCAGAGTCCGAACGCGATCGCGCCGACGTGCAGCAAGGTCCACACGGGTTGCAGCATGCGTGCATGGGCGACGAGCGCGAGGCTCGCGACGCTCGCCGCGACGAGCGCGCCGGCGAGCGAATAGCTCACGAGGCGGCCGGCGTGCAGGGCGAGCCTGCTGGTCGTGCCCGGATCGCCCGGCCGCGACGGCGCGAGCGCGCCACATGCCGCGCCGCACATCGCCGCGCAGTGCGGCGTCCCCGCCAGGCCCATCAGGAACGCCGATGCAGCGAGGGCCGCGTCCATGCTCAACCGACGTCGCGGCCGTTGACGTCCTCGGCGGTGAGCGACAGCAGCGCCGTCAGCGCGCCAGCGGTCGCGACGCCGCCCCAGAAGATCAGGAAAGTGATCGAGTAGATCGCCATCGATCCCCATTCGATCGGCGCGCCACCGAACCAGTGCAGGTCGTGCGGATCGACGACCGCGAACACCAATGCCTCGAGCACGCCGGCGCCGAGGAACGCCGGCCAGAGGATGCGCAAGGCGCGCTGCTTCATGACCGTGCCCGCGTCAGGGCCTGCGCGCCAGCGCGTGGGCGGCGAGCGACGTGGCCGTCGGCGTCTCGGTCAGCACGACGTCGGCGTGACGGAACGCGATGCCCGCGGTGACCAGGGCCGCGACCACGACGATCGCCGGCCCGGCGAGCATGAACCAGACCATGCCGTATCGCCACCAGGGGCGAGGAACTGGCGGGGAGGAAGGGGTGCGATCGGCGTCGGTCATGGCGGTTCGTCTCAGCGTGGAACGATGAACGTGGACTTCTCGTGTGCCGTGGCACGCGCGGGAAGCGGCTCGCGGCCGGCGGCACCCGGCGCGGTCGCGGCATCGGCGAGGAGCGTGATTTCGAAGCGCATCGGATGGGCGCCGGCCCCGAGCGCCTGCGCGGCCTCGGGCGGCATCTGCACTGCGACCGGCACCCAGCGCGCCTCGGTCGGCGCCAGATCGACGTCGACCCAGTCGCGCAGCACGGCGCCCGGCAGGCCCTCGACGCCGACACGAAAGCGCTCCGTTGTCTCGGTCGCGTTCATGAGCTGCAGCCGGTAGACGTTCTCGATCCTGCCCCCTTCGACCATCCGCGCCAGCGCGCCGCGGTCGCGCACGACGTCGGCCTTGAACGGCGGGCGCATCGCCAGGCTCGTGACGAAGCCGATGACGATGGCGCCGAGGATCGCGGCGTAGGCGAGCACGCGCGGCCGCATCGTGCGTTTCCACATCGTCGCCGTCGACCAGCCGTTGGCCAGGCTGTTCTGGGTCGCGTAGCGGATCAGGCCGCGCGGCGACTGCATCCTGTCCATCACGCTGTCGCAGACGTCGATGCAGGCGGCGCAGCCGATGCACTCGTACTGCAGGCCCTTCCTGATGTCGATGCCGGTCGGGCAGACCTGGACGCAGAGCGTGCAGTCGATGCAGTCGCCCTTGCCCAGCGTCGCCGGGTCGACGCCGCGCGGACGCGAGCCGCGCGGCTCGCCGCGTTTCTCGTCGTAGCTGATGATGAGCGTGTCGCGGTCGAACATCGCGCTCTGGAAGCGGGCGTACGGGCACATGTACTTGCACACCTGCTCGCGCATGTAGCCGGCGTTGCCGTACGTCGCCAGGCCGTAGAAGAGGATCCAGAACGTCTCCCACGGGCCGAGCCCGAGGTGCAGCACCTCGCTCAGAAGCGCGTGCGACGGCGTGAAGTAGGCGACGAAGGTGAAGCCGGTCCACAGGCCGATCGCGAGCCACACCGCCTGCTTGGCGCCGCGCTTCCTGAGCTTGGCGAACGACCAGGGCGCCACGTCGAGCTTCATGCGTGCCTGCCGGTCGCCTTCGCAGTGGCGCTCGACCCACAGGAAGATCTCGGTGTAGACCGTCTGCGGGCAGGCGAAGCCGCACCAGACGCGGCCCGCCACGGCGGTGAACAGGAACAGCGAGTACGCCGAGATGACGAGCAGGCCGGCGAGGAAGATCACGTCCTGCGGATGCAGGACCATGTCGAAGACGTAGAAGCGGCGTGCGGTGAGGTCGAAGAGCACCGCCTGGCGCCCGTTCCAGGCGAGCCACGGCAGCCCGTAGAAAAGCAGCTGCGTGAGCCAGACCAGCACCCAGCGCCAAGTCGCGAACCAGCCGTGCACCGTGCGCGGCTGGATCTTCTCCTCGCTGACGTAGAGCGGGATGACCTTCGGCGCGACGGTCACTTCGCTGCCGTGAGCTGCGGTTGCGAGAGGTTCCACACGTAGGCCGCGAGCAGGTGGATCTGCTCGGGTGCGAGGCGCCCGCCCTGCGCCGGCATCACGTTGGTCTTGCCCTCGACGACCATCCGCGTGATCGCGGCCTCGCCCCAGCCGTGCAGCCAGACCTTGTCGGTGAGGTTGGGCGCGCCGAGCGCCTGGTTGCCCTTGCCGTCGGGGCCGTGGCAAGCCGCGCAGACGACGAACTTCTTGCGCCCCGCTCCCGCGGCGATCGTGTCGTGCGGATCGCCCGACAGGCTCATCACGTACTGGGCGACGTCGTGCACGTCGGCAGGCGTGCCCACTGCAGCGGCCATCGGCGGCATGACGCCGGTGCGGCCGAGAGTGATCGTCTCCTCGATCTTCTCGGGCGTGCCGCCGTGCAGCCAGTCGTTGTCGGTGAGGTTCGGGAAGCCCTTGCTGCCGCGCGCATCCGAGCCGTGGCAGGTCGAGCAGTTGTTGAGGAAGAGGCGCTCGCCGATCGCCATCGCCTTCGGATCCTTCGCGAGCGCTTCGACCGGCTTTCCGGCGAAGGCCGCGTAGACCGTGCCGGCGCGCGCTTTCGCCGTCGCCTGGTCGGCGGCGAGCTCGCCCGTGCTCGACCAGCGCAGCGTTCCGGGCGAGCCGCCGAGCGCAGGGTACACGTAGACGTAGCCGAAGGAGAACACGACGGTCAGGACGAACAGCACCATCCACCAGAGCGGCAGCGGGTTGTTCATCTCGACGAGGTCGTCGTCGAAGACGTGGCCGGTGCTGTTGTCGTCCGACATCTTCACGCGCCGGCTGGCGATCGCCAACAGGAGCAGGCAGGCCGCGAGGCTGGCGAGGGTCGCGACGGCGATGAAGATCGACCAGCCGCTGCCGATGAAGTCGCTCATGACGACACGTCCTCGGCTTCGGGCGCGAACGGCAGCTGCGCCGCTTCGTCGAAGCGCGCGCGGTTGCGGCGCGACCAGGCCCAGACGACCAGGCCCGTGAAGGCCAGGAACGAGAACAGGGTCACCCCTGCGCGAAGCTGATCGACGACGTCCACGCGGCCTCCTATTTCACCGAGGTGCCGAGCACCTGCAGATACGCGACGAGGGCATCGATCTCGTCCTTGCCGCGCACGGCATCGGGCGATGCGGCGATCTCGGCGTCGGTGTACGGCACGCCGACCTTGCGCAGGCCGCTCATGTGCGCGGCGATCGTCGCGTCGTCGACCTTGGTCGTGAACAGCCACGGGTACGCCGGCATGTTCGACTCGGGCACCAGATCGCGCGGGTTGTGCAAGTGCAGGCGATGCCACTCGTCGCTGTACTTGCCGCCGACGCGGTGCAGGTCGGGGCCGGTGCGCTTGCTGCCCCACTGGAACGGATGGTCGTAGACGAACTCGCTGGCCATCGAGTAGTGGCCGTAGCGCAGCGTCTCGGCCTGCAGCGAGCGGATCATCTGCGAGTGGCAGTTGTAGCAACCCTCGCGGGTGTAGATGTCGCGCCCCGCGAGCTGCAGCGCGGTGTAGGGCTTGAGGCCAGGCGCCGGCTCGGTCGTCGAGCGCTGGAAGAAGAGGGGCACGATCTCGACGATGCCGCCGACGGCGACCACCAGCAGGATCAGGACGATCATCAGGAAGTTGTTGGTCTCGATCTTCTCGTGACCGGTGGGCGTGCGGGCATTGCTCATCGTGAAGTCCTGGAGATCAGAGGGCTGCGGCCGCGATCGGCGAGGCGCCGATGCGCGCGGGCACAGGCCGTCCAGAACGCGCCGTCATGACGACGTTCCAGGCCATCAGCAGCATCCCGCCGAGGTAGAGCACGCCGCCGAGGAAGCGCACGACGTAGAACGGATAGGTCGCCTTGACGCTCTCGACGAAGGTGTAGACGAGCGTGCCGTCGGCATTGACGTCGCGCCACATGAGGCCCTGCATGACGCCGGCCATCCACATCGCGGCGATGTAGAGGACGATGCCGAGCGTCGCGATCCAGAAGTGCAGCTCGATCGCCGGCACGCTGTGCATCTTGGTGCGGCCGAACATCCGCGGCACGAGGAAGTAGAGCGTGCCCATCGAGATCAGGCCGACCCAGCCGAGCGCGCCGGAGTGCACGTGGCCGATGGTCCAGTCGGTGTAGTGCGAGAGCGCGTTGACGGTCTTGATCGACATCATCGGTCCCTCGAACGTGCTCATGCCGTAGAACGACAGGCTCACGATCAGGAACTTCAGGATCGGGTCCTCGCGCAGCTTGTGCCATGCGCCCGAGAGCGTCATCATCCCGTTGATCATTCCGCCCCAGCTCGGCGCCAGCAGCACGAGCGAGAAGACCATGCCGATCGACTGCGCCCAGTCGGGCAGGGCGGTGTAGTGCAGGTGGTGCGGCCCTGCCCACATGTACGTGAAGATCAGGGCCCAGAAGTGGACGATCGAGAGCCGGTACGAGTAGATCGGGCGCTCGGCCTGCTTCGGGATGAAGTAATACATCATCCCGAGGAAGCCCGCGGTCAGGAAGAAGCCGACCGCGTTGTGGCCGTACCACCACTGGATCATCGCGTCCTGCACGCCGGCATACACCGAGTAGCTCTTCATCGGCCCGACCGGGATCGACATGCCGTTGACGATGTGCAGCAACGCGACGGTGATGATGAAGGCGCCGAAGAACCAGTTGGCGACGTAGATGTGGCGCACCTTCCTGATGCCGATCGTGCCGAAGAAGACGATCGCATAGGCGACCCAGACGATCGTGATCAGGATCGTGATCGGCCACTCGAGCTCGGCGTATTCCTTGGCCCGCGTGTAGCCCATCGGCAGCGAGATCGCCGCGGCGACGATGACCGCCTGCCAGCCCCAGAAGACGAACCAGGCGAGCTTGGGCAGGAAGAGCGCGACCTGCGAGGTGCGCTGGACGACGTAGAAGCTGCTCGCCATCAGCGTGCAGCCGCCGAAGGCGAAGATCACCGCGTTGGTGTGGAGCGGTCGGAGCCTTCCGTAGCTCAGCCACGGGATGCCGAAGTTGAGCTCGGGCCAGGTCAGCTGGGCCGCGATGACGACGCCCACGAGCATGCCGACGACGCCCCAGAGCACGGCGGCGAGGGTGAACATGCGCACCGCGCCGTCGTCGTAGACGACCGCGCCGGTCGATGCCGCCGGTGTCGCTCGCGGCACCGGCATCGCGCCGGTCAGGGGTACGGCCATTTCCATCGTCGCTGCTCCTCGTTGCCTCGACGGGAAGTCTCGGCGCAAGGCTCAGGGCGGCGGTTGATGCGCGTCAAGATCCGGGCCGTCGGGCACCAGAATCCGCTCGGCCTCGCCGCGCAGGTCGTCGAGCTGGCCGGTGTGCAGCGCCCACGCGAACACGGCCATCAGGCCGAGGACGAGCAGGACCGAGATCGGGACGAGCAGGAAGAGGATGTCCACGCTGCGTCAGGCGATGCGCCAGGCGTTGGCGACGACGACGAGCGAGCTCGCCGCCATGCCGAGCCCGGCGACCCACGGCGGGAACCAGCCGAACAGAGCGAGCGGCAGGCAGACCGCGTTGTAGGCGACGGCCCAGGCCATGTTCTGGCGCACGATGCGCATCGCCCGCCGCGCGGTGTCGCGCGCCCAGCCGATGTCGGCGAGCGATCCCGACATCAGCGCGAAGTCGGCTGTCGAGCGCGTCAGCGACAGGCCCTGGCCCATCGCGAACGAGACGGCGGCGCGCGCCATCACCGGCGCGTCGTTGAGGCCGTCGCCGACCATCGCGACGCGACGGCCGCCAGTCTGCAGCCGCGCGACGGCGGCGAGCTTGTCGGCCGGTGATGCGGCGCCGAGAGCGCGCGCGATGCCGAGCGTGTCGGCGACTGCGCGGACGCGCTCGGGTGCGTCGCCGGAGAGCAGCTCGACGGTGAGGCCGGCGTGGCGCAGCGCGTCGATCGATGCGGCGGCGTCGGCGCGGAGTGTCTCGCCGAAGCGGAAACGCGCGAGGGCACCGCTCGGGCCGGAGAGCCATGTCTCCGCGCCTGCGGACGCGCCGGTCACGGTCTCGTCGTCGCCCGCGATCCAGTGCTGAGCGCCGAGCCGGTAGCGGCCGCCGTCGACGCCGATTGCCTCGAGCCCGAGGCCGGCGTGCTCGCGGACCGCGCGCCATGCCGTCGTCGTGTCCGGACCCGATGCGCCACGCGCATCGGCAAGCGCACGCGCCATCGGATGTGTCGACAGGCGCGCGAGCGACGACGCCATCGCGAGCAACGTTGCAGCGTCGAGCCCGGCGCGGCGCGCGCCCGGTTGCGGCTCGACTTCGGCGCGGCGCAGGCTCGGCTCGGTCAGCGTGCCGGTCTTGTCGAAGCAGACCGTGTCGATGCCGGCGAGAGCCTCGATCGCGTCGAGGCGGCGCACGAGCACGCCGCGCCGCGACAGCGCGCCGGCCGCGGCGAGCAGCGCCGACGGCGCGGCCAGCGAGAGCGCGCACGGGCAGGTGACGATCAGCACCGAGACCGCGACCCAGACCGCGCGCGACGGATCGACGATCGACCACGCCGCCGCCGCGCCGGCCGCCAGCAGCAGCACGATCCAGAGAAACGGACCGGCGATGCGGTCGGCGGCGCGCAGCGTGGCGGGCCGGTCGGAGAGCGCGCCGCGCATCATCCGCACGATGCCGTCGTAGCGCGTGTCGGTGCCGACGCGCTCGGCGCGCTGCACGACGGCGCCGCCGAGGTTGATGCTGCCGGCGATCGCGACATCGCCCGGGCGCTTGGCCACCGGTCGCGACTCGCCGGTCAGCAGCGCCTCGTCGACCTCGGTCTCGCCCGACTCGATCGGGCCGTCGGCGGCGAACGCCTCGCCGGCCAGGACGCTGATGCGATCGCCGCGACGGAGGCGCTGGGGCGCGATCAGCGCGATGCTGCCGTCGGCCTCGATCCTGCGCAGCGCCGCGGGCGTGCGCGCGATCGCCTCCTCGAGCGTCGCGGCGACGCGGTTGCGCAACGCCAGCGTCAGCCAGCGGCCGACGAGGAGGAAGGTGACGAACATCGCGAGCGAATCGAAGTACGCGTCGTGGCCGAACACGCCGCCCGGATCGAAGGTCGCGCCGGTGCTGGCGACGAACATCACGGCGATGCCGAGCGACACCGGCAGGTCCATGCCGATGCGGCGCCGCTTCAGCCCGCGCCAGGCATCCTGGAACAGCGGCGCCGCCGAGAAGACCACGACCGGGATGGCAAGCAGCCACGCCGCCCAGAGAAGCAGGGCGCGCAGATCGGGGGCGAGCGTGCCGGGCGCCGCAACGTAGAGCGGCGTCTGGTACATCATGATCTGCATCATGCAGAACACGGCGACGAAGAGGCGCCACAGCATGCGGCGCGCCTCGGCCTGGCGCAAGGCGCGTGCCGGCGCGGCGACGTCGGGCGCGGCGCCGTAGCCGGCGCTTGCGACGGCGGCGACAAGTCGCGACACAGATGTCGCGTGCGGCTGCCACGACACCGTCGCGCGCTGCGTGCCGTAGGCGACGCGGGCGCGCAGCACGCCGGGCTCGGCTTCGAGCACGCGCTCGATCGTCGTCGCGCAGCCGGCGCACCAGAGGCCGGTCAGTTGCAGGTGCGAGCGGCGCGCCGGGCGGCCCTCGACGGCGTCGAGCTCCGACGTGAAGGCGAGCTGCGCATCGGGGTCGTCGGCG
>JAYTHL010000447.1:0-3157 GCA_043732605.1 Rhizobacter sp.
AGCGCGATCGTGCCGCCCGCATACGCTTCCGGCGCGACGTGGCCGACGACCATGCCCCAGGTGCCGCCCGAGAAGCGCCCGTCGGTGACGAGGCCGACCGACTCGCCGAGGCCCTGGCCGATGAGCGCGCTCGTCGGCGCGAGCATCTCCGGCATGCCGGGCGCGCCCTTCGGACCGAGATAGCGCAGCACCATCACGTCGCCCGGGACGATCTGGCGCGCCATGATCGCGTCCATTGCCGACGACTCGTCGTCGAAGACGCGCGCCGGCCCGGTCATCACCGGATTCTTGAGGCCGGTGATCTTCGCGACCGCGCCTTCGGTCGAGAGATTGCCCTTCAGGATCGCGAGATGGCCGTGCGCGTACATCGGCTTGTCGATCGGGCGGATCACGTCCTGCGACGACGCGGGCACGGCCGGCAGCTCGGCCAGCGTCTCGGCGATCGTCTTGCCCGTGATGGTGATGCAGTCGCCGTGCAGGTGGCCGGCCTCGAGCAGGATCTTCATCACCTGCGGGATGCCGCCGGCGCGGTGCAGGTCGACGGCCAGATGCTTGCCCGAGGGCTTCAGGTCGCAGAGCACCGGCACCTTCTGGCGCATGCGCTCGAAGTCGTCGATCGTCCACTCGACCTCGGCCGCATGGGCGATGGCCAGGAAGTGGAGCACGGCATTGGTCGAACCTCCCGTCGCCATGATCACGGCGACGGCGTTCTCGATGCTGCGCCGCGTGACGATGTCGCGCGGCTTCAGATCTCGCCTCACCGCCTCGACCAGCACCTTGGCCGCGGTCGTCGCCGCAGTGACGATTTCGTCGTGGACGTTGGCCATCGTGCTCGAATACGGCAGGCTCATGCCGAGCGCCTCGAATGCCGAGCTCATCGTGTTGGCGGTGTACATGCCGCCGCACGAGCCGCTGCCGGGAATCGCGCGTCGCTCGATCTCGCCGAAGTCGGTCTCGCTCATCGTGCCGGCAGTGAACTGGCCGACGGCCTCGAAGACGCTGACGATGTTGAGGTCCTGGCCCTGGTAGCGGCCCGGCAGGATCGTGCCGCCGTAGACGTAGATGGCAGGCACGTTGGCGCGCAGGATGCCCATCATCCCGCCCGGCATGTTCTTGTCGCAGCCGCCGACGACGAGCACGCCGTCCATCCACTGGCCGCCGACGCAGGTCTCGATGCAGTCGGCGATGACCTCGCGCGAGACCAGGCTGTACTTCATGCCCTCGGTGCCCATCGCCATGCCGTCGCTGATCGTCGGCGTGCCGAAGATCTGGGCATTGCCGCCGGCTTCCTCGATGCCGGCGACGGCCGCGTCGGCGAGCTTTTGCAGGCCGGAATTGCACGGCGTGATCGTCGAGTGGCCGTTGGCGACGCCGATCATCGGCTTGCCGAAGTCGCCGGCTTCGTAGCCGAGGGCGTAGTACATCGAGCGGTTCGGCGCGCGCGCGACGCCCTCCGTGATGTGGCGTGATCGGCGGTTGATCGGCATGGCCTTGTCTTCCTGAGCTGTGCTCCTGTCATCCTCAGCGGAGCGAAGGATCTCATCGTAGCGCCGGGATCCTTCGCTTTCACTCAGGATGACACCAAGCCTCTCGATATCATCGAGTCATGCTCGTGCATCCGCAGTTCGATCCGATCGCGCTCGACCTCAACCGCTTCGGCGTGCCGATCGCCGTGCACTGGTACGGCCTGACGTACCTCGTCGGCTTCGGCCTGTTCCTGTTCCTGGCGACGCGGCGGACGCGCCTGCCGCAGTTCGCCGAGCGCGGCTGGTCGCGGCGCGACGTCGAGGATCTGCTCTTTTTCGGCGTCCTCGGCACGGTGATCGGCGGCCGGCTCGGCTACATCCTGTTCTACAAGCCGGGCTACTACCTCGGACATCCGCTCGAGATCTTCGCGGTGTGGAAGGGCGGGATGGCGTTTCACGGCGGCCTGCTCGGCGTGATCGTCGCGATGGCGCTCTTCGCGCGCACGCGCCGCCGGCCCTTCCTCGAAGTGACCGACCTGATCGCGCCGTGCGTGCCGACGGGCTTCGCCGCGGGCCGCATCGGCAACTTCATCAACGGCGAGCTGTGGGGACGCTTCTCCGATCCGTCACTGCCGTGGGGGATGGTCTTTCCGCAGTCGGGATCGGCGTTGCCGCGTCATCCGTCGCAGCTCTACCAGTTCGCGCTCGAAGGCATCCTGCTCTTCATCGTGCTCTGGATCTACGGCAAGAAGCGACGTGGCCTCGGGCAGGTGTCGGGCGCCTTTCTGGTTGGCTACGGCGTGCTGCGCTTCATTGCCGAGTTCTTCCGCGAGCCCGACAGCTTCCTCGGCCTGCTCGCGCTCAACATGAGCATGGGGCAGTGGCTGTGCGTGCCGATGATCCTCGCCGGCATCGCGCTCTGGTGGTGGGGCAGGGGACGCTCGCCCTCGGCGGCCGCGCCGCCGCCGTTGCAGCCCGAACGCGCCTGAGCGCGATGCGCCAGATCTTCCTCGACACCGAGACCACCGGCCTCAGCCCGGAGTCGGGCGACCGGATCATCGAGATCGGCTGCGTCGAGCTCGTGAGCCGGCGACGCACCGGCCGCACGCTGCACTTCTATGTCAACCCCGAGCGGCGCAACAGCATCGACGCCTACAAGGTGCACGGCCTCTCGGACGAGTTCCTCGCCGACAAGCCGCTGTTCGAGCACATCGCCGACGAGCTGATCGAGTTCGTGCGCGGCGCCGAGATCGTCATCCACAACGCCGCGTTCGACATCGGCTTCCTCGACGCCGAGCTGCGCCGGATCGGCCGGCCGGCGTTCACGACGCACGGGGTCCAGGTCACCGACAGCCTGTCGATGGCGCGCGAGACCTTCCCCGGCAAGGCCAACTCGCTCGACGCCCTGTGCAAGCGCTTCGAGGTCAACAACGCGGCGCGCGAGCTGCATGGCGCACTGCTCGACGCGGGCCTGTTGGCCGAGGTCTACATCCGCATGACGCGCGGCCAGGATTCGCTCGTCATCGATGCCGCCGATGCGCTCGCCGCCGACCTCGCGGCGCGGCCGATCGACTTCAGCGGGCTCGATCTCGTCGTCATTCTGGCCGACGACGGCGAGCTCGCCGCGCACGGCGCGCTGCTCGCCGACATCGACAAGGTCAGCGGCGGCCATGGCGTGTGGCGCCCGCCCA
>JAYTHL010000448.1:0-3149 GCA_043732605.1 Rhizobacter sp.
GACTTGCATGTGTAAGGCATGCCGCCAGCGTTCAATCTGAGCCAGGATCAAACTCTTCAGTTCGATCTTGAATTTGCTCAAAGAATTGAAGTGAACTTCACTTGCATGAAAATTCAATTCAGTGAGCGTTTAAGGTCCATGAGACCGTGAGTCTTTCGACTCGCGGCACTCGGCCTCGAACGCCCACACTTATCGGCTGTCAGTTTTTAAAGAGCGGGGCCTTGCGGCAGCTGAGTCAGCCAAAGAACTTGGCGATCAGCGAAGACCGCGATTCTTGCACGGTTCGGGAAGAGGTGTCAAGCCGGGGACGCTGACGAGGTCATGTGCGGCCTCTCTTTGAACGTGCGGCTCACCTCCTCTACGCCCGGTAGTACTCGTGGCTATGAAGCGAATGTGAAAATCGCCGGCGATTGCTTCGCCGCCTTTCGAATCTCGCTAGCGAGCGCCGCGCATTCGCGCCCTGGATCGTCAGCGCTCAAGACGCGCTCGAGGCCTCGCGCCCAAGGCCGCGTGTCGGTCGCGAGCACCCGTTCCTTGATCGCGCCGATCTGCGACGGATGCATCGAGAAGCGTCGCAATCCCATGCCGAGAAGCAGCTCGGTGAATGCCGTGTCGCCGGCCATCTCGCCGCACACGCTCACGTCCTTGCCGAGGGCGCGACTGCCTGCGACTGTCTGCGCGACGAGCTGCAGGACGGCCGGGTGCCACGCGTCGTAGAGATGCGCGACGGTCTCATCCGCGCGGTCGATGGCGAGCGTGTACTGGATCAGGTCGTTGGTGCCGATGGAGACGAAGTCGAAGAGGCGCAGGAACGCCGGCAACATGAGCGCAGCGGCAGGCACTTCGATCATCGCGCCGAGTTGCACCGGCCCGTACGCGCGCCCGGTGTCGTCGAGCTGTTGACGCGCACGCGTCACCGCCTCGAGCGTGTGCCGCACCTCGCTCAGGTGCGCGACCATCGGAATCAGGATCCGAACCGGGCCGAACGCGGCGGCACGCAGGATCGCGCGCAGTTGCTGGCGAAACATGCCCGGCTCCGACAAGCTCCAGCGGATCGCGCGCAAGCCGAGCGCGGGGTTCAGCGCATGCTCGTGGCGCAACTCGTTAGCCGACATCCGATCGAGCGCCTTGTCGGCGCCGATGTCGACGGTGCGGATCGTCACCGAGCGGCCACGCATCGCACTCACGGCGACGCGATAGGCCTCGAACTGCTCGTCCTCTCCGGGCAGCTCGCCTTCGCGGTTCATGAACAGGAATTCGCTCCGGAACAGGCCGATGCCGGACGCGCCCGCGGCCAGCGCCGCCGCGGCATCGCCCGGTCGTTCGATGTTGGCGAGGAGATCGACCTTCTCGCCGTCGAGAGTCACCGCCGGCAGATGACGCAGCCGCGCCAGCCCGGCGCGGCTGCGGTCGCGGCGCAGCTTGACCGCGCGATATTCGGCGACCACCGCAGGCGACGGATCGACGATGACGATGCCGGCGTCGCCATCGATGATCACCCAGTCGTCCTGGCGGATCAGCCGGCTCGCCTCGCGCGCGCCGACGACCGCGGGGATGTCCATGCTGCGCGCGACGATCGCCGTGTGCGAGGTCTTGCCGCCGACGTCGGTGACGAAGCCGAGGAAGACGCCGCCCTTGAACTGCAGCATGTCGGCCGGCGAGATGTCGCCGGCGACGAGCACCAGCGGATCGCCGCGGCTCTGCTCGGCCGTCACCTGATGCGCAGCCGTCGTCGCGGTGCCGTCTGCGTCGCGCGCAAGCGCTCCGAGCAGCCGCTCGACGACCTGCTCGAGGTCGGCCTTGCGCTCGCGCAGGTACTCGTCCTCCATCTCGTCGAATTGCCGCGCCAGCACTTCGAGCTGGGCCGACAAGGCCCACTCCGCGTTGTAGCGACGATCCAGGATCCACTGCTTGGTCGCGCCGGTGAGCGTGTCGTCGTGCAGAAGCATCAGGTGTACGTCGAGCAACGCCGACAGCTCGGCGGGCGCTTCGAGCGGCAGGTCGCGCTGCATGGTGCCGAGTTCGCGGGCGACCTCGTCGCGGGCATTGCGCAGGCGCTCGATCTCGGCGCCGAGATCGGCTTCGGCGACGTAGTAGTGCGCGACGTCGAGACGACTCGATGCGACAAGCACGGCGCGGCCGATCGCGATGCCGCGCGAAACCGGCAAGCCGAACAGCTGGAAGCTCATGGAAACGATCCTAGCAGCGAGGCCCGCCCGATCGACGCGGCACCGCGCGAGCGAACCGGGTGTCGCCGCAACGCGCTACTGACCCTCGCCGAACTTGTCCTCGAAGATCGCGAGCAGCGCGGTCATCGCCTCCGACTCGTCGACGCCGTCGGTCTCGATCTCGACGTCGCTGCCGATGCCGGCGGCCAGCATCATCACGCCCATGATGCTCTTGGCATTGACCCGGCGGCCCTGACGCGACAGGAAGACGTCGCTCTTGAAGCTGCCGGCCAGCTTGCTGAGCTTGGCCGACGCGCGAGCGTGCAGGCCGAGCTTGTTACTGATCCTGATCGTCGCCTTGATCATTGCCTCGTGTCTTGCGTGTCTGGTTCTGGGGCCGCGCCGTCGCCACCTGCATGACGCCCTGCGTCGCGCCGGCCACGGCGCGCGCGAGCGCGGCATCGAGCGATTCGTTCTGGTAGCAGAGCGTGCGCCAGAGCATCGGCACATTGACGCCGGTGACGACCTTGATGTGCACGCCATCGGCCAGGCGCTGGGCGACGTTGCAAGGCGTGGCGCCGAAGACGTCGGTGAAGATCAAGACATCGGGGGTCGACAGCCGCTCGATCATCTGCCGGCCCTGTGCCTCGATCTCCTCGACCGGCATGTTGGGCAGGATGTCGAGCGCGGCGAGCTGGGCGGCGCACTCCGGGAAGGCATGCTCGGCCACGGACTTCAGCGACGATGCGAGCGGCGCATGGGCAATGATCAGAAGTCCGGGCATGAGCTGTCGATTATGGGGAGTCGGATTCGAAGTCGGCTCACGGCAGGCGGATCGAGCCGAAGAACGTGTCGATCGCCTCGCGGTCGGCCGGCTCGTCGGCGCCGATCACGGTCGCCTGGAAGAGAGTCAATCCCTTAACGAAGAAGGCCGCGTGCTCGACGACACGGCGTCCGTCGGGGCGCTTGCCGACGATCCGC
>JAYTHL010000449.1:0-3145 GCA_043732605.1 Rhizobacter sp.
ACCGTCTGGAACATGCCGACGCGAAACGACGGCACCTCGCCCTCCATCCGCTGCCGGATGAAGGTGCCGCGCGACACCGCGATCGTCGCCTCGCCGCCGATCGCGACGACGCCCGGCCGCCAGCGCAGCGCGATCGTCCTGCCGTCGACGATCTCCTTCCAGCTCTCGACGACCTCGTCGCGACCGCGGTCGGCGTCGGGCGTGCCGGCGTTGAAGACCGTGCCGGCATGCAGGAACGCCGCGAACGCGCCGCCGTCGTGCGCCTCGATCGAGCGCGCGAACGCGAACGCGAACGCGAGCTCGCGCTTGCACATGCCGCATTCCTCGGCGCTCGCCGGCAGGTGCTTGTCGGAGAAGGGCAGCGGCTCGGCATCGATGGGTGCGGTCTGCGCGCGCGCCGGCATGGCCAGCGATGCGAGAACGAGCGCCGCCAGGGCGCACAGGCGAATCCGCACAACCTTCATAGCGCTCCGCTCCTCGACATCCCGAGGGACTTGCTCATGCGCACGCTCGTCTCGCGTCCGCCGTAATAGCCGGGCAGCAGTTGCGCCTCTGCGTAGCCGAGGCGGCCGTAGAACGCGCGCGCCGCCTCGTTGGTGACGCGCGCCTCGAGCGTCACGCGGGCGATGCCGGCGACCTGCGCCGAGCGCTCGAGCCAGTCGACGAGCGCGCTGCCGACGCGGCAGCGCCGGTGCGACGGCTTGATCGCGAGCAGCAGCAGGTGCGCTTCCTCGTCGCCGTACTTCATGATCGCGAAGCCGGCGCGCTCGGCCTCGTGCACGGCGACGATGGCGTTGGTGTCGCGGTGGCGCAGGTTGCGCAGGATGCGCTCACGCGTCCAGCTCCAGCCGAGGCCGTGCTCGATGTAGTCGCGCGACATCTCGGCGATGCAGAGCGCGTCTTCGCGCGTCGCGAAGCGGATCGAAGCGGCCGGTGGATCGCTGCCCATCGCGGCATTCTGCGACAAGCGCCCGGAGCGATTTCGCAAGCTTCGCACCATGGCGCCACGGGCTGTATGCCCGTACAGTCCTGTCATGGCCCGGCTCATCGCCCATCTCGACATGGACGCCTTCTATGCGTCGGTCGAGCTGCTGCGCTATCCCGAGCTGCGCGGTCGCGCCGTCGTCATCGGCGGCGGTCGCGATCACCAGCCGCAACGCCAGGCCGATGGCTCGCTCGCCTACCGGACTCTTCGCAACTACGTCGGCCGCGGCGTCGTCACGACGAGCACCTACGAGGCGAGGAGGCTCGGCGTCTTCTCTGCCATGGGGATGATGAAGTCGGCCGCGCTCGCGCCCGACGCCGTGCTGCTGCCGGTCGACTTCGACGAGTACCGCAAGTACTCGCGCCTCTTCAAGGCCGCGGTGCGCGAGATCGCGCCGCACGTCGAGGACCGCGGCATCGACGAGATCTACATGGACCTGAGCGAGCTCCCCGGCGTGCACGACGACGGTGGCCGGCGCATCGGCACCGAGCTCAAGGCCGCCGTGCACGAGCGCACCGGTCTCACCTGCTCGATCGGCATCACGCCCAACAAGCTGCTCTCCAAGCTCGCTTCCGAGCTCGACAAGCCCGACGGCCTGACGCTGCTCGCGCACGACGACATCCCGGCTCGCATCTGGCCGCTCGCCGCGCGCAAGGTCAACGGCATCGGCCCGAAGGCAGCCGAGAAGCTGACCGCGCTCGGACTGCACACGATCGGCGACATCGCGCAGGCCGACCCGGCGTTCCTGGTCGCGCAGTTCGGCAAGAGCTTCGGCGTCTGGCTGCACGAGGCCTCGCACGGCCGCGACGAGCGCGCGGTGGTCACCTGGAGCGAGCCGAAGTCGATCAGCCGCGAAACCACCTTCGACCGCGACCTGCACGCGGTGCGCGACCGCGACGAGCTGGGCGCGATCTTCACCGACCTCTGCGAGCTGCTCGCCGGTGACCTGGCCCGCAAGGGCTACGCGGCGAAGACGATCGGCGTGAAGCTGCGCTTCGACGATTTCACCATCGCGACCCGCGACCTGACGCTGCCCGGCCACACGCTCGACGCGCGCGAGATCCGCCGTGCCGGCGGCCAGTGCCTGAAGCGCGTCGACCTGACACGGCGTCTGCGCCTCATCGGCGTGCGCGCGAGCGCGCTGGCCACCCTCGCCGACCTGGTCGCGCCACTCGCCGCCAGGGTCGACGATGCGCCGGCCCCGCGGGTCGTCGTCGCGCGCGAAGACCCGGGGGACGACAGCCTGCCGCTCTTCGGCGCCGCGTCGTAGCATCGTCGCTCCCGCCACGGCCGCCGCGTCCATGTCCGTCATCACCTGCATCGAAGACCTGCGCGTGCTCGCCAAGGAGCGCGTGCCGCGCATGTTCTACGACTACGCCGATTCCGGCTCGTGGACCGAGAGCACCTACCGCGCCAACGAGAGCGACTTCCAGAAGATCAAGCTGCGCCAGCGCGTCGCGGTCGACATGGCGAACCGTTCGATCGCGACGACGATGGTCGGCATTCCGACCGCCATGCCGGTCGCGATCGCGCCGACCGGGCTGACCGGCATGCAGCACGCCGACGGCGAGATCCTGGCAGCGCGCGCGGCCGAGAAGTTCGGCATCCCTTTCACGCTCAGCATGATGAGCATCTGCTCGATCGAGGACGTCGCCGCGAACACCAAGGCGCCGTTCTGGTTCCAGCCCTACATGCTGCGCGACCGGCCGTTCATGGAGCGGCTGATCGAGCGTGCGAAAGCCGCGCGCTGCAGCGCGCTCGTGCTCACGCTCGACCTGCAGATCCTCGGCCAGCGTCACAAGGACCTGAAGAACGGCCTGACCGCGCCGCCGAAGCCGACGCTCGCGAACATCCTCAACCTGATGACCAAGCCGCGCTGGTGCCTCGGCATGCTCGGCACCAGGCGGCGCAGCTTCGGCAACATCGTCGGCCACGCGACCGGCGTCGCCGACATGTCGTCGCTCGGCGCGTGGACGGCCGAGCAGTTCGACCCTCGCCTCAGCTGGGCCGATGTCGAATGGGTCAAGAAGCTCTGGGGCGGCAAGCTCATCCTGAAGGGCATCCTCGACGTCGAGGACGCGAAGCTCGCCGTCGCGAGCGGCGCCGACGCGCTCGTCGTCTCCAACCACGGCGGCCGCCAGCTCGACGGCGCGCCGTCGT
>JAYTHL010000450.1:0-10296 GCA_043732605.1 Rhizobacter sp.
TCGGGGCCGCGGTGGTCGATCGTCGGCAGGCTCATCGCCCTGAGGATGCGATCGGGCACCGGGCTGGGCCCGGGGATCTGCAGGAAATGGCGGCCGGAAGGGTGGAAGTCGAGGTCGAGCATCATTGCGCCTTGTGACTGCTGCATTCTTGCACTCGGCTTCGCGCGATCGTTCGGCGTTTGCACTAGCCGACGACCTCGCCCGACGCCTGCGTGCCGAGACCGAAGGCGAGGTTCGCTTCGATGCCGCGACGCGCGGCCGCTACGCGACCGACGCATCGATCTACCAGGTCATGCCGGTCGGCGTGCTCGTGCCCAAGAGCGATGCCGATGTCGCCATCGCGCTCGAGATCGCACGCGAGCTGCGCGTGCCGGTGCTGCCGCGCGGCGCGGGCACGAGCCAGTGCGGCCAGACGACCGGCACGGCGCTCGTCGTCGACGCGAGCAAGCATCTGCGCCGCGTCGTCGCGGTCGACGCCGATCGCGGCACGGCGGTCGTCGAGCCCGGTCTCGTGCTCGACGACCTCAACGCGCAGCTGAAAGCCCTCGGCCTCTGGTTCCCCGTCGACGTCTCGACCAGTGCGCAGGCGACGATCGGCGGCATGGCCGGCAACAACTCGTGCGGCTCGCGCTCGATCGAATACGGCAACATGGTCCACAACGTCCTCGGCATCGGCGCACGTCTGGCCGACGGCGCCGAGGTCGACTTCGGCCCGGTTGCGGCCGCGACCGGACGCGCCGCCGCCATCGCGACCTTCGTGCGCGATCTCGCGCATCGCCACCGCCGCGACATCGAGGCGCGCTGGCCGAAGGTGCTACGCCGGGTCGGCGGCTACAGCCTCGACCTCTTCCATCCGCAAAGCGAGAAGCCGTACACCGACGACGGCAGCGTCAACCTCGCGCATCTGCTGGTCGGCGCCGAAGGCACGCTGGCGTGGTCGCGCACGCTGACCCTCAAGCTCGCGCCGTTGCCCGGAGCGAAGGTGCTGGGCGTCGTCAACTTCCCGACCTTTCGCGCCGCGATGGCGGCAGCGCAGCATCTCGTCGAGCTCGGACCGACGGCGGTCGAGCTCGTCGACAGGACGATGATCGATCTCGCCCTCGCCAACCCCGCGTTCAAGCCGACGATGGCCAGGGCGCTGATCGGCGAGCCGGCGGCGATCCTGCTGGTCGAGTTCGCCGGCGAGCGCAAGGACGAGCTGCAGAGCCGCCTTGAAGCGCTCGCGGAGCTGATGGGCGATCTCGGCCTGCACGGCAGCGTCGTCGAGATGATCGACGCGGCGGCGCAGAAGAGTCTGTGGGAAGTACGCAAGGCCGGGCTCAACATCATGATGAGCCTGAAGGGCGACGGCAAGCCGGTGAGCTTCATCGAGGACTGCGCCGTGCCGCTCGTGCATCTCGCCGACTACACCGACGCGCTCACCGAGGTCTTCCATCGCCACGGCACGCGCGGCACCTGGTACGCGCACGCGTCGGTCGGCACGCTGCACGTGCGGCCCATTCTCGACATGCGGCGCGACGGCGCGACCAAGATGCGCGCGATCGCCGAGGAGGCGTCGGCGCTCGTGCGCAAGTACAAGGGCGCGTACAGCGGCGAGCACGGCGACGGTCTCTGCCGCGGCGAGTGGATCGCGTGGCAGTTCGGGCCGGCGCTCACCGACGCCTTCGCCGCGATCAAGAACGTGCTCGATCCCGAGGGCCTGTTCGCGCCCGGCCGGATCGTCGATCCGCCGCGCATGGACGACGGCGCGCTGTTCCGCTTTCCGCCGCCCAGCGCGCCCGCGCCATACCGGACCATCGCGCTCGTGCCGGTGCTCGACTGGTCGGCCTGGGACGTGCAGAACGACGCGCGCAGCGAGGCCGTCAGCGCACCCGGCAGCGGCGGCGATTCGACCGGCGGCCTCGCGAAGGCGGTCGAGATGTGCAACAACAACGGCCACTGCCGCAAGTTCGACGCTGGCACGATGTGCCCCAGCTTTCGCGTCACGCGCGACGAGGAGCACGTCACGCGCGGCCGCGCCAACACGCTTCGCCTCGCGCTCTCGGGCCAGCTCGGCGCGGACGCCGTCACGGGCGACGCGGTGCACGACGCGATGGAGCTCTGCGTCGGCTGCAAGGGCTGCAAGCGCGAGTGCCCGACCGGCGTCGACATGGCACGCATGAAGATCGAGCTGCTCGACCACTACAAGCGGCGCCACGGCCACTCGCGGAAGGACCGGCTGGTCGCCTGGCTGCCCGACTACGGCCATCGTCTCGGCCGGATCGCCGGGCTCGCGAACCTGGCCGCGCGCCTGCCCGGCGCCGCCGCGCTGACCGAGAAGATCTTCGGTCTGTCGTCGCGCCGGCGCTTGCCTGTGTGGCGTCGCGACACCTTCTGGCGCGCGCGCGACCGCGCGATGTTCGCGAGCGCGGATGCGACGCTGGCCGCGGCGCGCTCGGGCGGCAAGGCCGCGGTCCTCTTCGTCGACACCTTCAACGGCTTGCTCGAGAGCGAGAACGCGCTCGCCGCCGCGCGCGTGCTGCACGCGGCCGGCTACACGCTGCACACGCTCGAGAAGGCCGCCGGCCATCACTGCTGCGGCCGCACCTTTCTGGCTGCGGGCATGGTCGACGAAGCGAAGGCGCGGACGGGCGCGCTGGTGCAGGCGCTGCTGCCGTTCGCCGAAGCCGGCATCGCCGTCGTCGGCCTCGAGCCCTCGTGTCTGCTGACGCTGCGCGACGAAGCGCTGGCGATGCATCTCGGCGACGCGGCCCACGTCGTCGCGGCGCAGGCGCTGCTGTTCGAGGAGTTCATCGTGCGCGAGTCCGCTGCGGGGCGGTTCGACCTCGCGTTCGAGCCGATGGCGCAGCCGATCCTCGTCCACGGCCACTGCCACCAGAAGGCGTTCGGCGCCGCGAGCGCAGTGCTCGATGCGCTGCGCCTCATTCCCGGCGCCGCGCCCGAGATGGTCGAGACCTCGTGCTGCGGCATGGCCGGCAGCTTCGGTCACGAGGACGCGCACTACGACATGTCGATGCAGATGGCCGAGCTGAGCCTGCTGCCGGCGATCCGCAAGGCGACCAGCGCGATCGTCGTCGCCGACGGCACGAGCTGCCGCACGCAGATCGCCGACGGCGCGGGGCGCGAAGCGCTGCATTGCGCGATCGTCCTCGATCGACAGCGATCGAGGTCGCCACGGCCGACCGACGCGCCATGACCTGGTCGATCCTCGCCCGCGATGCCGACGGCACGCTCGGCGTCGCGATCGCGAGCCGCTTCTTCGCTGTCGGCGCGCTCTGCGTGCACACGCGCCGTGCCGTGGGCGCTCTCTCGACGCAGGCGTTGATGAATCCGCTCTACGGGCCGGCGGGCATCGCGATGCTCGCCGACGGCGTCGCCGCCGCCGATGTTGTCGCGCGCCTCACCGACGCCGACGCGGGTCGCGCGCAACGGCAGCTCCACGTCCTCGGCGCGCACGGCCGCGGCGCCGCGTTCACCGGCGCGGGTTGCATCGACTGGTGCGGTCACCAGGTGCACGACGACTTCAGCGTCGCCGGCAACATGCTGGCCGGCCCCGACGTGCTCGACGCGACTGCTGCCGCTTTCGTTGCCAGCGCCGGCCGGCCGCTCGGCGAGCGCCTGGTCGCGGCGATGGCCGCGGGCGAGGCTGCCGGAGGCGACAAGCGTGGCAAGCAGGCGGCGGGGCTGCGCCTGCACGGCGACGAGGACTATCCGGCGCTCGACCTCCGCGTCGACGACCACGCCGAGCCGATCGTCGAGCTGCAGCGCCTGTACGACAAGAGCCTCGAGCGCTTCCAGCCATTCGTCGCCTGCCTCGCCGGCCGCAACGATCCGGCCGGCCTGCTGCAGCGCGACGCGATCGAGGCGAGGATCGAGGCCTTCGCCGTGGCGCGCAGGACGGCCGCCGGAGAATGACCTTGGCGCGCGGCTTGCTCGTTCGCTCCCTGCCGCCGCACCGTGGCGCACCAGATCTCCGGAGACCTTCGATGTCCCTTCTTCGCCGCCTTCTTTTCTGCGCCGCGCTGGCGCTCGTTGCCGTCACAGGCCAGGCCCAGACGCTGCGCGTCGGCCTCGCCGAAGATCCCGACGTCCTCGACCCGACGCTCGCCCGCACCTTCGTCGGCCGGATCGTCTTCGCGGCGATGTGCGACAAGCTGTTCGACATCGACGAGAAGCTGGCCATCGTGCCGCAGCTCGCGACCGGCTACGAGTGGTCGGCCGACAGCAAGACGCTGACCATCAAGCTGCGCACCGACGTCACCTTCCACGATGGCGAGAAGCTCGACGCGGCGGCGGTGAAGTTCAACATCGAGCGCCACAAGACGATGGCCGGCTCGAACCGCAGCGGCGAGTTGCGGCCGGTGACCAGCGTCGACGTCGTCGATCCCGCGACCGTCAAGCTCAATCTCTCGGCGCCGTTCACTCCGATCCTCGCCGCGCTCGCCGACCGCGCCGGCATGATGGTCTCGCCGAAGGCGGCGAAGGCCGAGGGCGCGAATTTCGGCGCGCATCCGGTGTGCGCCGGGCCGTTCAGGTTCGTCGACCGTGTCGCCCAGGACAAGATCACGTTCGAGCGCTATCCGAACTACTGGAACAAGGCCAACGTCCACTTCGACAAGGTCGTCTACACGCCGATCATCGACCCGACGGTGCGCCTGGCGAACCTGCGCTCGGGCCAGTTCGACGTCATCGAGCGCGTCGCGCCATCCGACATCGACAAGCTCAAGCAGGACAAGAACCTGAAGATCGCGCGCATCACCGAGATCGGCTACCAGGGCATCACGATCAACCTGGGCAAGAGCGAGCAGGCGCAGAAGAACCCGCTCGGCAAGGACGCGAAGGTGCGCGAGGCCTTCGAGCTCTCGCTCGATCGCGCCGGCATCGTCCAGGTGGTGATGGACAACGAGGCGACCGTCGGCAACCAGTGGGTCGCGCCGAGCAACGCGTTCTATGCGAAGAACGTCCCCGTGCCCAAGCGCGACATCGCGCGCGCCAAGGCGCTGCTGAAGGAAGCCGGCGTGCCGAACCCGACCTTCACGCTCGTCACGACGACGACCGCCGACGCGCAGCGCCTTGCCCTCGTCGTCCAGGCGATGACCAAGGAAGCCGGCTTCACCGTCAAGATCCAGTCGACCGAGTTCGCGACTTCGCTCAACATGGCCGACAAGGGCGACTTCGAAGCCTACGTCCTCGCCTGGAGCGGCCGCGCCGACCCCGACGGCAACGTCTACAGCTTCGACGCCTGCAAGCAGCCGCTCAATTACGCCGGCTATTGCGTGCCCGAGGTCGACGAGCTCCTCAACGCCTCGCGAACGCAACGCGACGTCGCGGACCGCAAGAAGACCTACGAGCAGATCGCCGCCCGTGTGCTGAAGGACCGGCCGATCGTCTATCTGTACCACCGCAACTGGCTCTGGGTGCACAGCGCCAAGCTGAGTGGCGTGCGCAGCGTTCCGGACGGGCTTCTGCGGGTCGTGGGGTTGAAGTCGACGCCGTGATGCGCTTGTCGTCGCTGGGGCGCGCAAAGGCGTGGCCGGGCGACGCGCTCCGCTCCGGCTGCGGCGGTCGCAGCTGCGCGGCTCTTCAGACGCCTCGATCCCGCTTCGCACAGGCGTGGCCGCGCGGCGTGCGCAGCGACTTTGCGGCGCCGAGGAGCGCAGGGCTCGAGGCCCGCGCGCGCAGCGCGCTTCCACCTCTGACTCGCCGAACGTGTTTGAGCGGAGAGAGCGCAGCGAACGCAGCGAGTTGTTCGGCGGGGCCTCGCGACCGAGCACCGCAGGGCAGTCTGGCCGTAGGCCAGACCGCCGCAGCCGCAGCGGAGCACGCCGCCCGGGCACGCCTGTGCGCGCCACGATGAATGCACAAGCGATGTTCCAGTTCCTGATCAAGCGCCTCGCGACGATCGCGCCGACGCTCGTCTTCGTCTCGATGCTGATCTTCGGGCTGCAGCAGTTGCTGCCGGGCGATCCGGCGGTGATCCTGGCCGGCGAGGAGCGCGATCCGAACGTCGTCGCCTATCTGCACGCCAAGCTCCACCTCGACGATCCGCTGCCCGTGCGCTATGCCTACTGGGTCGGCGGCGTGCTGCGCGGCGATCTCGGAAAGTCGGTGCGCACGCAACAGCCGGTGCTCGACCTCATCGTGCAGAAGCTGCCGGTGACGATCGAGCTGGCGGTGCTGGCCATGCTCATCGCGCTCGTCATCGGCATTCCCGCGGGCCTGGTCTCGGCGGTCGCCCGTGGTACGGCGTGGGACCACCTCGCCAACGCGTTCGCGCTCTGGGGTTTGTCGACGCCCAACTTCTGGCTCGGGATCCTGATGATCCTGCTGTTCTCGGTGCAGCTCGGCTGGCTGCCGGCGTCGGGCTACGTGAGCCCGTTCGAGAGCCTGTCGCAGAACCTGGCGGCGATGGCGATGCCGGCCTTCGTGCTCGGCAACGCGATCGCCGCAGTGCTGATGCGGCACACGCGCAGCGCCATGCTGCAGGTGATGAGCGCCGACTACGTGCGCACCGCCCGCTCGAAGGGGCTGACCGAGCGATCGGTGGTCCTCAAGCACGCGCTGCGCAACGCGCTGACGCCGATCATCACGCTCGGCGCGCTCGAGTTCGGCACGCTGCTGTCGGGTGCCGTGCTCACCGAGCAGGTCTTCACCATTCCCGGCTTCGGCAAGCTGATCGTCGACTCGGTCTTCAACCGCGACTACGCCGTCGTGCAGGGCGTCGTCCTCGTCACCGCGACGGCCTACATCGCGCTCAACCTGCTCGCCGATCTCGCCTACTTCGCGGCCAATCCGCGCCTGCGGGCATGAGCGCGACGCTCGCCGCCGCGGCGTTCGACACCGCGCGGCGTGCCGAGACCGGCCCGTGGCGACGCGCGTGGCGAAAGCTCGCGCGACGGCCGAGCGCGTTGTTCGGCCTGGTCGTCGTCGTCGCCTTCGTCGTCGTCGCGCTCGGCGCGCCGTGGATCGCGCCCTTCGATCCGATCGAGACGAGCTGGAGCGCGATCCGCCAGGCGCCGTCGGCGGTGCACTGGTTCGGCACCGACGACATCGGCCGCGACGTGCTCTCTCGCGTCGTCTTCGGCACGCGCGCGTCGCTGCTCGCCGGCGTCGTCGCGGTGTCGATCTCGTTCGCGCTCGGCGTGCCGATCGGCCTCGCAGCGGGCTTCATCGGCGGCGTCGTCGACGGGTTCATCTCGCGCCTCACCGACGCCTTCCTCGCCTGCCCGTTCCTCATCCTCGCGATCGCGCTCTCGGCCTTCCTCGGCCCCAACCTCACCAACGCGATGATCGCGATCGGCGTCTCGGCGACGCCGATCTTCGTGCGCCTGACACGCGCGCAGGTGATCAACGTCAAGGTCGAGGACTACATCGAGGCCGCGCGTGCGCTCGGCAACCCGCCGCTGCGCATCGCCTGGCGCCACGTCCTGCCGAACGTGCTGCCGCCGCTGATCGTGCAGGCGACGCTGGCGATCGCCGCCGCGGTCATCGCCGAGGCGAGCCTGTCGTTCCTCGGCCTCGGCCAGCAGCCGCCGGCGCCGAGCTGGGGCTCGATGCTCAACACCGCGAAGAACTACGTCGACAACGCGCCGTGGATGGCGATCTGGCCGGGCCTGGCGATCTTCCTGCTCGTGCTGTCGTTCAACCTGCTCGGCGACGGCCTGCGCGATGTGCTCGATCCGCGTCAGCGCTGACGCGCGCGTCGGCGGTCACGACTTCGGCGCGAGCACCTTCGCATCGAGCAGCTCGGGCCGCTCGGCGATGCGCTCGAGGCGCGGATAGCGCAGGCCGCCGTGGTAGTCGACGCGCACCGTGCGGTAGCGCTCGCCGTCCTTCACCAGCAGCTCGATCGATGCCGTGCTCCTCGGGCTGGCGCCGATCGCCGTGGTCAGCCGGTCGAGCTTGTACGCGCTGCCGTTGACCGCGACGATCTGCTCGAACTTGTTGATGCCGGCGCGAAACGCCGGGCTGTCCCAGAGCACGTTGTCGACCGTGCCGTCGCGCTTCACGTTGACGCCGAGCGAGTAGGCGAAGTCGTCGCTGCGGAACTCGTCGCCGTCGTCGCCGCCGGCGAACTCGCTGCGCTTGTCGGACCAGGCGAGCTTCCAGCCCGAGCGCGTCAGGCCTTCGAGCAGCGGGCCGCTCTCGTGGGCGTCGAGGCGGTCGCGCAGGAACGTGCGCCAGTCGTTCGGCTCCACAGCGTTCAGCGCCGCGACGACGTCGTCGAAGCCGTAGACGAGCGGCTCGACGCGGCCGTTCTCGACGCCGAAGAACGCACGCGCGAAGTCGTCGAGCGAGCGCGTGCCGCCGCTCTTCTCGCGGATCAGCATGTCGGCGTCGAGCCAGATCAGTGCCGATTCGTCGTAGTAGTCGGCGCTGCGTTGCCAGTCGCCCCAGTCCTTGTTGCGCCCGCCCTGGCTCGAGATCGTCGCCTCGTTGGTGGTGTCCTGGAGGTTGCGCCAGGCTCGGCCCGAGCGGCCGCCGACCGAGGCCGCGACGTTGGCGAGGTTGTAGTGCGTCTGCTCGATCGAGATCAGGCCGCTGCGCGCCGCGAGCACGCGGCCCCAGAACTGGGTCTGGCCTTCGTAGACCCAGAGCAGGCTGTCCTGCATCGGCACCTCGAAGCTCGGCGTCCAGAGGTCGCTCGGGCGACGGAACTTGCCGTCCCACGAGTGCACGTACTCGTGCGGCAACAGGTCGCGCGGGCCTGGTCGGCGCGCCCAGTCCTTGAAGTAGGCGGGCGATACGCCGTTCTCGCTGCTCTCGTGATGCTCAAGGCCGATGCGGCTCAGGCGATCGCTGATCGCGAGCAGGAAGTCGTAGTGAGCGTAGTGGCGGGCACCGAACAGCCGGTCGGCCTGGACGACGAGGTTGCGATGCGCCTGGATCTGCGTTTCGCTCGCCTCGAGCTGCGACGGATCGTCGGCGACCAGGTTGAGCGCGACCGGTCGCGCAGTGCCGGGCGGATCGAGCTCGATGCGGCGCACGTTCGCGCCCGCGTACACCGGCGAGTCGACGAGCGTCTCCAGGCTCACCGGCCGGTACGAGACCACCGCGCCGTCCTGTGACGCGACCGGCAGGGCGCTCGCCTGCTTCCAGCCGTCGGGCAGCCTGAGACTCGCCTGGAACGTGATCGCGCTGTCGTAGTGGCCGGCCGGATAGAGCAGGACGCTGTTCCATTGCACGTTCGCCATCTCGCGCGTGACCACGATGCGGCCGCCGGCACGGCTCAGCGCCGAGAGGAACTGGAACTCGAGCGCGAGCTCGTTCACGCCGCGCGGCACGTCGACGACGAAGGCATAGGGATCGATCGTGTCGCGGTGCCAGGGCACCGGCTTGCCGCCGGCGGTGATCTCGAGCCCCGCGAGGCGATCGACCTCGCCGGTCGGGCCATGCGTGCCGGGCAGGAAGCGTGGGAAGAAGAGCGTGAGTGCGCCTGGCCGCACCGGCATCTGCTCCTTCACGCGCAGGATGCGGTGATCGAGGTCGGTCGCGTCGACCTGGAGGCGCACCGTGCCGATGTAGGGCTGATCGCGCGGGGCGGGCGTCGCTGCGAAAGCGTCGTGCAGAAGCGGGGCGAGCAGCCCGGCGGCCAGCGCGGCGATGGCGGGCCAGCGAGTCGGAGATGAAGGCATGGGTGATCGGTGTCGGTCTCGAGCGGGCGGCGAAGATACCCGAAGCGCGAAGCCGCCCCGGCAGCAGGGCGTTGCGTCGCGACGCGTTGGCACCTGTCCGGATCGGTCCGAGGGCACCGTTATAGTCGGCCATGCATCCCGATCCGATCGCACGCTCCGGCCGGCCGCGGCCATAGCGCCGGTGCCAGTCGCGACGTGACGCCGGCCTGGATCGCACTCGGACTCTCGCTCAAGGTCGCGCTCTGGGCGACGGCGATCGACCTCGTGCTCGGCGTCGCCGTGGGCTATGCGCTGGCGCGCCTGCGCTTTCCCGGCCGCGAGCTCGTCGATTCGATCCTGCTGCTGCCGATGGTCCTGCCGCCGACGGTGCTCGGCTACTACCTGCTGGTCGTCGTCGGCCGGCGCGGCTGGATCGGCGCGTGGCTCGAGAACACCTTGGGGATCCACCTGATCTTCACCTGGCAGGGCGCCGTGATCGCGGCCGCGGTGGTCGCGTTCCCGTTCGTCTGCAAGTCGGCGCGGGCCGCGTTCGAGACCGTCGACGCGCAGCTCGAGGATGCGGCGCGCGTGCTCGGGCTCGGCGAGGCCGCGGTGTTCTTCCGCGTCACGCTGCCGCTCGCCTGGCGCGGCATCCTCGCGGGCACGCTGCTCGCCTTCGCGC
>JAYTHL010000451.1:0-3133 GCA_043732605.1 Rhizobacter sp.
CTTGCCGCCGAGCTGCACGCCTTCGCTGCGCAGCCACTGCCCGGTGCGCATCGCGCCGTCCATCGCCGCGAAGCCGCGCGCCGCGGCGAAGAGCAGGCCGATGGCGCACTCGGCGACGGCGGTGTCGCCGTAGCCCTTGATCAGGTGCACGGCGATGCCGATCCCGGCGAGCGCCTCCGGATCCATGTAGCTGCGCGCGCCGGTGCCGAGGAAGATGACATCGCGCAACCCCGCGCAGCGTTGCGCGATGTCGATGGGCAGCGCCGTGTGGTCGATGACCGCGATCGGCGCGCCGGCGAGCGCTTCGGGCAGCGCGTCGGGCACGATGTCGGCCGAGCCGAACTCGATCGCCAAGTGCGGCAGCACCTTGGGGCCGATGCGCTCGGCGAGCGCGCGCAGCGCGGCGTTGGCATCGACGAAGACGGCGCGCATGGTCGGGGATGGTCCTTGTTCTTCTCTCGTTGCGCGCTCAGCCGAGATCGGCCATCGCTTCACCGAGCCGGATCGCGCGCCCCGGTTCCCATTGCGGCGCGAAGTGCAGCGCGTGCGCCGGAAAGAGCAGCACCACCGTCGAGCCGAGCATGAAGCGGCCCATCTCCTCGCCCTGTTTCAGCGTCACGGTGCGCTCGGGGTAGCTCCACTCGCGCGCGCGGCGCACGCGCTGCGGATTGACGGCGCCGTGCCACACCGTCGCCATGCTGCCGACGATCGTCGCGCCGACGAGCGTGAGCACGAAGCTGCCGAGACGCTCGTTGTCGAAGACGCAGACGACGCGCTCGTTGCGAGCGAAGAGGCCGGGCACGCCGCGCGCCGTCGTCGGATTGACGGAGAAGAGCGTGCCGGGCACGTGGATCATCCGCGTCAGCGTGCCGTCGCACGGCATGTGGATGCGGTGGTAGTCCTTCGGGCTCAGGTAGAGCGTCGCGAAGCTGCCGTCGCGAAAGCGCTCGGCGAGCGCCGCGTCGCCGCCGACGAGTGCGGTGGTCGAGTAGCGGTGGCCCTTGGCCTGCACGATCTGGTCGTGCTCGATCCGGCCGATCTGGCTGACCGTGCCGTCGACCGGGCAGATCAGGTCGGCATCGGCGAGCGGCCGCGCCCCGGGCTTGAGCGCGCGCGTGAAGAAGTCGTTGAAGGTCGCGTAGGCGGCGATGTCGCTGACCGCGGCCTCGCTCATGTCGACGCCGTACTTGCGCACGAACCAGCGCACCAGTCGCGTCGTCGTCGCACCGCGCTCGCGCGATGCGACCCGGCCAGCGAAGGCGGTCAGGCCCCGCTTCGGCATCACGTATTGGGGCAGGACCTTGCGGCGATCGGACACGGGCGGCGGGACTTTCTCGACAGCGGCGGATTCTATCGACGGGTCGCGCCATGAAGGTCTCGTGGCTGATACCCTCGCGCCTCGCTCCGCCATGGCCCGCCGATCCATCGACTACACCACCGCGGCGCCCGACGTGGCGCGTGCACTCATCGGCGCGAGCCTGTTCGTCGACGGCGTCGGCGGCGTCATCGTCGAGACCGAGGCCTACGACCAGGACGATCCGGCGTCGCACACCTTCTCGGGGCCGACGGCGCGCAACGCCGCGATGTTCGGTCCGCCGGGTCGGGCCTACGTCTACCGCTCGTACGGCCTGCACTGGTGCCTGAACGTCGTCTGTCGGCCGGCCGGCCACGGCTCGGGCGTGCTCATCCGCGCGCTCGAGCCGACCGCCGGCATCGAGACGATGCGCGAGCGACGCGGCGTCGAGCCGCTGCGGCTTTTGTGTTCAGGCCCGGGTCGGCTCGGGCAGGCGCTCGGCATCACGCACGCATTCAATGGCGCAAGGCTCGACCGGCAGCCGTTTCGCGTCGTGGCGCCATCAAACGGGATCACGGTGGCGAGCGACGTCCGCATCGGCATCAGCAAGGCACGCGAGCAGCCCTGGCGCTTCGTGCTGGCCGGCTCGCGCTACCTCAGCCGGCCGCTGACGGCCTCGCGCCTGCTTCCTGCGTGGAGTGGCACAGGGTCGCCGTCCGACCAGAGGCCGGGTTGACTCGGCCGCGCCGCGGGCGTCGCGCTGAGCAGCACCTGGCGCAGCGCCGCCTGGTCGATCGGCTTGGTCAGGAAGGCGTCGAAATGGCGGCCGACATCGGCCGGCACGGTCGCCGCACTCATAGCGACGAAGCGCGTCGCGCGATTCGGGCCGTTGCCGTTGCGCGTGTCCGCGGCGAGCGCGACGCCGCCCTTCAGCGGCATCTCGAGGTCGAGCAGCGCGAGGTCGTAGGGACGCGATGCGAGCAGATTGGCGCCGACCGCGGCCGATGGCGCGCGGTCGCACTCGAAGCCGAGCTCGTCGACGACGCTGGCCAGCGCGTCGAGCACGTCGTCGCGGTCGTCGACGACCAGGACGCGGCCGGTGGCGCCGCTCGAGGTGGTCTGCTCGTCATGCGTGTCGAGCAGCGGCTCGGCAGGAATCTCGATCGTGAACAGCGTTCCCCGGCCGAGGGTGCTGGTGACCTCGATCCTGCCGCCGAGGTGATCGACCAGAGTCCGCACGATCGCCAGGCCGATGCCCGAGCCCTCGCCCCGGCGCTCGGCGCCGGTCTGCGCACGGTCGGGCGCGAGCAATGTCGGCAGCACGTCGGCCGGGATACCGGGTCCGGTGTCGGCGACGGCGAAACGCAGCGAACGCGTCGCCGGGTCGAAGGGCTGCATCGACAAACGCACCTGACCGACGTCGGTGTAGCGGATCGAATTGATCACGAGGTTGGTAAGGATCTGGTCGATGCGCGCACCGTCGGCGACGACGAAGACGGTATGTGGCGGCAGGTCGACGATGAGCGAGAGGCGCTTGGCGGAGGCCAGCGGCCCGGCCGCGGCAGCCACGCTCTCGATCAGCGCACACGCCTCGAACGGCTCGGGCCGCATCTCAAGCCGCCCGGCCTCGCCGCGCGCGAGCGTCAGCAGGTCGCGCAGATGCGTGTTCAGCAGCAACGAGGACCGGCGGATGCGGCCGATGATCTCGTCGTCGTCGGCGTGCCCGTGTCGCAGCTCGAGCACGTCGAGCGCGGAGACGATGCCTTGCAAAGGGGAGCGCAGCTCGTGGCTGACCTTGGCGAGGAAGGCGCTGCGGGCGGCGACGACTTCGTTCATCAC
>JAYTHL010000452.1:0-3132 GCA_043732605.1 Rhizobacter sp.
GCGCGCCCTCACCCCGGCAGCAACGCCCTGGCCCGTGCGACGACGTTGTCGACCGTGAACCCGTACTCGCGCAGCAGCACGTCGGCGGGCGCCGAGGCACCGAAGCGATCGATGCCGAGCATCGCGCCGGCGCTGCCGACATAGCGCTCCCATCCTTGCGCGACGCCGAGCTCGACGGCGAGCCTCGCGGTCACGGCGGGCGGCAGGACCTGATCGCGATAGCTGTCGGGCTGGCCATCGAAGAGATCCCAGCTCGGCATGGACACGCAGCGCACCGCGACGCCGCCCTCGCGAAGGCGATCCGCGGCGGCGAGGATGAGGCCGACTTCCGAGCCGCTGGCGATGAGGATGAGCGCCGGCTTCGCACCCTCGCCATCGCTCAGCACGTAGCCGCCGCGGCGCAGGCCCTCCGCGCTCGCCAAGCGCGTGCGGTCGAGCGTGGCGACGTCCTGGCGCGTCAGCACGAGCAGGACGGGGCGATCGCGCGTCTCGAGGGCGACCTTCCAGGCCACGGCCGTCTCGTTGGCGTCGCCAGGGCGGATCAGCGTGAGCATCGGGATGACGCGCAGGCTGGCGAGCTGCTCGATCGGCTGATGCGTCGGCCCGTCCTCGCCGAGGGCGAGGCTGTCATGGGTGAACACGTGGACGACGTGCAGGCCCATCAGTGCGGCGAGCCGGATCGCCGGCCGCATGTAGTCGGAGAAGATCAGGAAGGTCGAGCCGTAGGCGATGAAGCCGCCGTGCGCAGCCAGGCCGTTGACGATGGCGCCCATCGCGTGCTCGCGCACGCCGAAGTGGACGTTGCGGCCAGCTGCGCTCCACCCGCCGGCGTCCGACCCTTCGCCGTCCTCGCCGGCGACGAACGCCGGGTTGAAGTCGCCCTGCCCCTTCAGCTCGGTGTGGGTCGATGGGTCGAGGTCGGCCGAGCCGCCGACCAGCGCGGGCAGCCTCGGCGCGATCGCGTTCATCACCTTGCCGCCGGCGACGCGCGTCGCCATGCCCTTGGCGTCGGCCGCGAACACCGGGATGTCGACGTCCCAGCCGGCGGGCAGCTCGGCCTTCTGGCGCAGGCCGAATTCGCGGGCGAGATCGGGGAAGGCACTTGCGTAGGCGGTCATGCGCTCGTTCCAGTCGGACTCGGCCCGCGCGCCGCGCTCGAGCGCCTGGCGAAACCGCGCCGCCGCCGGTGCGGGCACGAAGAACGCGGGCTCCTGCGGCCAGCCGAGCTTGTCCTTGGTCTTTGCGACGTCGGCCACGCCGAGCGGCGAGCCGTGCGCCTTGAAGCTGTCCTGCTCCGGCGAGCCGAAGCCGAGATGGGTGCGCACGAGGATCAGGCTCGGCCGCGTCGTCTCGGCGCGCGCCTGGGCGAGCGCGGCACCGATCGCCGCCAGGTCGTTGCCGTCGTCGACGCTGATCGTCTGCCAGCCGTAGGCGTCGAAGCGCTTTGCCCGATCTTCGGTGAAGGTCATGTCGGTCCCGGCCGACAGCGTCACCGAGTTGTCGTCGTAGAGGCAGATCAGCTTGCCGAGCTTCAGGTGACCGGCCAGCGACGCGGCCTCCGACGCCACGCCTTCCATCAGGTCGCCGTCGCTGACGATCGCCCACGTGTGGTGGTCGACGACCGTGTGCCCGTCGCGGTTGTAGCGCGCCGCGAGATGCGCTTCGGCGATCGCCATGCCGACCGCGTTGGCCAGGCCCTGGCCGAGCGGGCCGGTCGTCACCTCGACGCCGGCGGTGTGGCCTCGCTCGGGATGGCCCGGCGCCTTGCTGCCCCATTGGCGAAACTGCCTGAGGTCGTCGAGCGACAGGTCGTAGCCGGTGACGTGCAGCAGGCTGTAGAGGAGCGCCGAGCCGTGCCCGGCCGAGAGCACGAAGCGGTCGCGATCGGGCCAGAGCGGGTTCGCGGGGTTGTGCTTGAGCTGCTTCGTCCACAAGGCATAGGCCATCGGCGCGGCACCGAGCGGCAGACCGGGATGGCCGCTGCTCGCCTTCTGCACCATGTCGACGGAGAGAAAGCGCAGGGTGTCGACGCACTGCTGGTCGAGCGGGTCGGACATGATCGTTCCTTCGTTGTTCAGGAGCCGCGCGCAGCGGCGACCTCGGCATCGGCCCGGGGGTCGTAGCGGCCGCGCCGCGCCAGGCGATTGCAGTCGGCCCGATGCCGGAGCGCCTGCTGCGCCGCGGGCACGTTGGCGGCATCGCCGCGCCAGATCTCGAGCGCCGGCTGCTGGATCGCGCGTGCGAACGAGAACGCGAGCGCCCAGGGCAGTCGGCCCGCGAAGCGGACGTTCATCGCGTCGAGCCGCGCGGAGGCGAGCTCGGCGCTCTGGCCGCCCGAGAGGAAGACGATGCCGGGCACAGCCGCGGGCACATTGCGCAGGAAGCAATGCACGGTCGCATCGGCCACGGCGTCGACGCTGGACTGATCGGCCGCGGCCAGCCCGGGCAGCACCATGTTCGGCTTGAGCAGCATGCCTTCGAGCAGCACGCGTTGCTCGCCCAGCGCGGCGAACACTGCCTGCAAGGTCTCGGCCGTGACGTCGGCGCAGCGCTCGAGGCCGTGGTCGCCGTCCATCAGCACTTCGGGCTCGATGATCGGAACCAGGCTCGCCTCCTGGCACAGCGCCGCGTAGCGCGCGAGCGCGTGCGCATTGGCCTCGATGCAGCCGCGACTCGGGAGGCCGGCGCCGATCGTGATCACGGCGCGCCACTTGGCGAAGCGCGCGCCCATCGCGGCGTACTCGGCGAGGCGTTCGCGCAGGCCGTCGAGCCCCTCGGTGACGAGCTCCCCGGGATGCGCGGCCAAGGCCTTCGCGCCGGCATCGACCTTGATGCCGGGGACGATGCCTGCCTGCTCCAGCGCCTGCGCGAAGGCAACGCCTGCCAAGGTCTGCTGGCGAATCGTCTCGTCGTAGAGGATGGCGCCGCTGATCGATTCGCCGAGGCGCGGCGTGGTGACGATCATGTCGCGGTAGGCGCGACGTGCGTCGGGTGTCTGCGGGATGCCGAGCTTGGCGAAGCGCTTGTTGCAGGTGCCGGTGCTCTCGTCCATCGCGAGCAGGCCACGATCGCCGGCGACGAGCGCCTGCGCGCAGTCGATGAGACGTTGTGTCTGCATGTCAATGCTCCTTG
>JAYTHL010000453.1:0-3131 GCA_043732605.1 Rhizobacter sp.
AGCGCGTCGGTCGACATCACCCAGTGCGCGATCGACTGCTCGACGTACTGCAGCGTCTTGCCGGTGAAGATCGGCCGCTTCGCGTCGGCATGGAAGAAGCAGGCCGAGATGCCGACCTTGATGCGCTCGGCGTTCGACCGGGACTTCACATCGCCTCCGCGAAGAGGCGCTCGAAGTCGGCCGAGGTGACCGGCTGGGGATTGGTCTGGTGGCAGATGTCGACCGTCGCGATCTCGACGAGGCGCGGAATCGATTCGCGCTTCACGCCGACCGCCGAGAGGTTCGGCGCGATGCCGATCTCCTTCTTCAACCCCTTGAGCCACCCGATGAAGCCAGCAGCGCCGCCACTGGCGCCGACCGCGTGGGCGAGCTGTTCGAACTTCTGCGGCGCGGCGCGCACGTTCCAGGCGAGCACGGTGTCGATCATCAGCGCGTTTGCCAGGCCGTGGTGCAGGTCGCAGACGGTGCCGAGCGCGTGCGCGCACGAGTGGACGGCGCCGAGGTCCTTCTGGAACGCGATCGCGCCCATCATCGAGCTCATCATCATGTCGCCACGGGCGACGAGGTTGCCGGGCTCGCGAACCGCCGTCGCGAGCGAACGCGCAGCGATGCGCGTGCCTTCGAGCGCGATGCCGTCGCAGAGCGGGTGGTACGCCGGCGAGAGGTAGCTCTCGACGTTGTGGGTCAGCGCGTCCATGCCTGTCGCCGCGGTCACCGACGCCGGCAATCCGACCGTGAGCTCGGGATCGGCGAACACCGCCTTGGCGAGGATCTGCGCCGAGAAGATGATGCGCTTGAGGTGCGTGTCTTCTTCGCTGATCACCGAGCTGCGCCCGACTTCGCTGCCGGTGCCCGAGGTCGTCGGCAAGGCGATGAAGTACGGCAGCGCAGCGCCGATCGAGCGCACGTGCGGGTGGTCCCATGCGTACTCCATCACCGGCCCTTCGTCGGTCGCGAGCAGGCCGACGATCTTGGCGACGTCGAGCGCCGCGCCGCCGCCGATGCCGACGACGCAGTCGGCGTCGTGCTCGCGGTAGGCGTGGGCCGCAGCCATCGCCTGCGGTCCGGTCGGGTTGCCGAAGACGCCGGCGAAGACGGCGACATCGAGGCCGGTCGCGGCCAGGTCGGCGCGCAGCTCGGCGATCAGGGGCAGCGCGGCGAGACCGCGGTCGGTGACGACGAGCGGCCGCTCGAGCCCGTGCTCGCGCAAGTGGGGGCCTGCGAGCTTCCTCGCGCCGGGGCCGAAGTGAATCGTGGTCGGGAACGAGAATTTTGTGATGGTCATGATTCAGATGATCTCGAAGTACCGCTTCAATTCCCAATCGGTGACGCCGTCGAGCCATTGGCGCCATTCCCAGTCGCGGGTCGCGGCGAAGTGATCGACGAAGGCATCGCCGAGCCAGTCGCGAGCGATGTCGGACTGCTTGAAGACGCGCGTCGTCTCGATCAGCGTGCGCGCCGCACGCGGCACATCGTCGCTGCCTTCGTTGGTGCCGGTGATCGGCGCGCCGAGCTTGAGCCCCTTCTCGACACCGTCGAGCCCGGCCGCGATCACTGCCGCCATCGCGAGATACGGATTGACGTCGGCGCCCGGGCAGCGCGTCTCCAGGCGCGTCGCCTTCGGGCTGCCCGCGAGAACGCGAAAGCTCGCCGTCCGGTTGTCGATGCCCCAGGTCGGCTTGACCGGCGCCCAGAAGCCGTCGACGAGACGCTTGTAGCTGTTGATGGTCGGCCAGAACATCGGCGCGAACTGCATCAGGCAGGCGACCTGGCCGGCGACGTAGCTCTCGAACAGCGGGCTCATCTTCCTCGGTGACTTCGCGTCGTAGAAGAGATTCGTCTTGCCGTCTGGGCCGTCCTTCAGGCTCTGGTGGATGTGGCCGCTGCATCCCGGGTACTTCGAGTTCCACTTGGCCATGAAGCTCGGCATGATCCCGAAGCGCGCGCCGATCTCCTTGGCGCCGGTCTTGAAGAGGATCGAGCGGTCGGCCTGCTCGAGCGCCTCGCCGAACGCGATCGCGACCTCGTAGACCCCAGGCCCAGTCTCGGTGTGCAGGCCCTCGATCGGCACGCCGAAGGCGAGCATCTCGTCCATCAGCGCGTTCATGAACTCGCGGTTGCGGTTCATGCGCAGGAGCGAGTAGCCGAACATCCCCGGCGTGATCGGTTCCGGGTTGACGCCGCACTTCGCGTCCCACGACTGCGGCGTCTCGAGGAAGTTGAACCACTCGAACTCCATCCCGGTCATGACGGAGAAGCCCATCTTCTCGGCGCGCTTCAGTACGCGCTTCAGGGTCTGGCGCGGGCAGATGAGCGACGGCGTGTGGTCGGTGTTGACAAACTCGCCGAGAAAGAACGGCACGTCGCCGTCCCACGGCACGGTGCGCTGGGTCGCGAGGTCGAGCCGCGCGAGCGCATCGGGAAAGCCGTGCTGCCAGCCGGTGAGCGAGGCGTTGTCGTAGGTCTGGTCGGCGACGTCCCAGCCGAAGACGACATCGCAGAAGCCGAAGCCGCCCGAAGGCGCCGGCTCGGCAGCACCGAGGAACTTGTCGATGTGCAGGTACTTGCCGCGCAGGATGCCGTCGATGTCGCTGACCGCGACCTTGACCTTGCGACTGCCGCTCTTGCGAACGGCGGTGAGCGCGGGGTGTTCCGGAGTGGGTGTCGTCATGGTGCTGATTGTCATCCTGAGCGAAGCGAAGGATCTCGGCGCGACACGTCGTTGAGATCGCTCGCTCTCGCTCAGGACGACAGACTGGGTGCGCCGCTCGCGAACCCCAGCTCGCGCATCGCCCCGGCGACGGCGGCGACGGCCTCGCGCATCTCGCCCGGCCCGATCGCACCGATGCAGCCGACACGGAAGGTCTCGAGCTGGGTCAGCTTGCCCGGATAGAGGATGAAGCCGCGCGCCTTGACCGCTTCGTAGAAAGCGCGGAATTCGTAGCGCGGGTCGGCCGGCGCATGGAACGTCAGGATGATCGGCGCCTGGATCGCCGGATCGAGGAACGGCTCGAAGCCGAGCCTGGCCATGCCCGAGACGAGAGCCTCGCAGTTCGCCGTGTAGCGCCCCAGCCGCGCCGGCTGACCGCCCTCCTCCACGAACTGTTGCACCGCCTCGGCCAGCGCCGCGA
>JAYTHL010000454.1:0-10249 GCA_043732605.1 Rhizobacter sp.
GCCGATGTCGAGGATCAGGTCGTCGGCGCTGACGTCGGCGACCGCCTTGACCGTCGCCGCAGCGCCGACCTTGAACTCGTGCGCGACGACGACGTCGACAGGGATCGGCACGTCGGCGCCGCGCGCGCGCATCGCGTCGATCACCGCGCGCGCCTCGCCGACGAGCGGCGCTTCGGCGAGGCTCTTGCCGATCGGCAGGCCTTCGGCGAGCAGGAAGGTGTTGGCGATGCCGCCGCCGACGATCAGCCGGTCGACCTTCTGCGCCAGGCTCTGCAGGACGAGCAGCTTGGTCGAGACCTTGCTGCCCGCGACGATCGCCACCAGCGGCCGCTTCGGACGCGCGAGCGCTTTCGTGATCGCGTCGATCTCGGCCGAGAGCAGCGGCCCGGCGCAGGCGACGGGCGCGAATTCGGCGATGCCGTAGGTCGAGGCCTCGGCGCGATGCGCGGTGCCGAACGCGTCGTTGACGAAGATGTCGCAGAGCGCGGCCATCTTCTTCGCGAGGACCGGATCGTTCTTCTTCTCGCCCTTGCTGAGGCGGCAGTTCTCGAGCAGCACGACCTGGCCCGGCGCGACGTCGACGCCGTCGACCCAGTCGGTCTTCAGCGGCACGTCGCGGCCGAGCAGCTCGCCGAGTCGCGCGGCGACCGGCGCCAGCGAGTCGGCGGGCTTGGGCTGGCCCTCGGTTGGCCGGCCGAGATGCGAGGTGACCATCACCGCGGCGCCGGCACGCAGCGCCATCTCGATCGCGGGCACCGAGGCGCGGATGCGCGTGTCTTCGGTGATGCGGCCTTCGTCGTCCTGCGGCACGTTGAGATCGGCCCGGATGAAGACACGGCGGCCCGAGGCCTTGCCGGCGGCAATCAGGTCAGCGAAGCGGAGAACGTTCATTCAGGCAGGCGTCCAAGGGTCGCGCATTTTACGTATGAGTTCCGCTCGTGCCGATTTCACCCCGAACCGCGGCCCGGCCCGTATCACCCCGTGCCCGCTGCGCCCATCGGCGCGGCCGTCCACGGAGATCCGTCATGCCTGTCCGAATCGTCCTCATCCTCGCCGCGCTCGCGGCCTGCGCGACCGCGCATGCGCAGCTCGCGCCGGCGCCGATCGCGCGAGCGCCCGTGCTGCAAGTCAGCGGCGCCGAGCAGCCGGTGCGGCTCGCATCGCTCATGGTCGACGTCGAGGTCGCCGGCGGCGCGGTCGAGACGCGGGTGCGCATGGTCTTCTTCAACCCGAACGGGCGCATCCTCGAAGGCAAGCTCCAGTTCCCGCTCGCGCCGGGCCAGATCGTGAGCGGCTTCGCGCTCGACGTCGACGGCCGCATGCGCACCGCGGTGCCGGTCGACAAGGCGCGCGCGCAGCAAGTCTTCGAGGACATCTCGCGCCGCCGCGTCGACCCGGGCCTGCTGCAGACGACGACCGGCAACAACTACGAGCTGCGCATCTACCCACTTTTGCCGGGCAAGACGCGCACGGTCGAGCTGACGATCGTCGAATCGGCCTCGGGCCTGCTGCGCATTCCGCTCGGCTATGCCGATCGCGTCGCCGCCTTCGATCTCGCACTGCGCCCGCCGAGCGCGACCGCGGCACCCGAGTTCGCGAGCGCGAGCACGCTCGGGTTGCGCTTCGAACGCGCACCCCGCGGCGGCTACATCTCACGCACGAGCGGCGCCGACGTCGTCCTGCCGGGCACGCCGCTCGTCCTGCGCCTGCCGCCGAACGCGGTCGGAACGCCCTTGGTCGTGACCGAAGAGCGCGCCGGCCAGACCTGGTTCACGATCGAAATGCCGATCGACGGCCGCACCGCGCCACGGCCGCTGCCGCGGCGCGTGCAGCTCGTCTGGGACGCTTCGGGCTCGGCGGCGAGCCGGCAGCTCGACCGCGAGTTCGCCCTGCTCGACGCTTATTTCGCGGCGGTGCGCGAGACGAGCGTGAACCTCGTTCGCGTCGCCGACACGGTCGCCCTGCCCGAGCGCTTCGACGTCTACGGCGGCAACTGGCACGCGCTGCGCGCCGCGCTCGAGGCGACGACCTACGACGGCGCGAGCAACCTCGGCGCCGTCCGCCACGACGGCGTGTCGAGCGAAGCGCTTTGGTTCAGCGATGGCCTGGCGACGTACGGTGAGCCGTGGAAGCTCGCGTTCCCGGTGCCGGTCTATGCGATCAACAGCGCTGCGAGCAGCGACACAGCGGCCCTGCAGAAGATCGCCGACGCGAGCGGCGGCACGAGCATCGACCTCGGCGCGCTGACACGGCAAGGCGCGGCCGACGCGCTCCTTCGCCGCGGCACGCGGCTCGTCGACGTGAGCGCGTTCGACGCGAAGCAAATCGTGACCCAGTCGCCGGGCGCCTCGCCGGGCCGCATCGTCGTCGCCGGCATGCTCACCGCGCCGGGCGCGGACCTGACGCTGCGCCTGCGCGACAGCACCGGCGCGACGACGACGCGCATCGTGTCCGTGCACGCCGGCTCGCATCCGTCGCGCCTCACGGCACTGCAATGGGCGCGGCTCAGCCTCGCTTCGATAGAAGGCGAATCGCGCACGAACAAGGTCCGCATCCGCGAGCTCGGCCGCCGCTTCGCGCTGGCCACGCGCGAGACCTCGCTGATCGTGCTCGAGCAGGTCGACGACTACGTCAGGAACGAGATCGAGCCGCCGCCCGAGCTGCGCGCCGAGTACGACCGGCTCGCCGCGACCACGACCCGGCGCCGTGGCGAGAGCGAAGCGGCGCGATTGGCGCAGCTCGTGCGTCGCTTCGAGGCGCGCATCGCGTGGTGGGGCCGCGAGTTTCCGAAGGACGATCTGGTCGCGCCTTTGCAGGTCGCGAAGTCGGAGGCGCCGAGGCCGGTCGGTGCGCTCGCGGCCCCGGCCGAGGCGAGCCGGCGCGATCGCGGCGAGCTCTCGCGCGAATCGAATGACGAGCGCGACAAGCTGCGCTCGGCGCGTCAGGCGCTGAACGCGCCGGCGCCGTCGACTTCGAACTTCGCCGCGGCGGGCAATGCCCAGGCGCTCGACGCGGCGAAGAAGTCCGGCGCCGGCAACGACGAGGCAGCGACGACGATCTCGATCGCGCTGACGCCCGCCCCGAACGCCAGCGGCGCGATCAAGCGCCTGCAATCGGCTCGCCCCGAGGAGTGGCAGCGGATCTATTTCGACGAGCGTCGCGGCAACGAAATGAACGTCGGGTTCTTCCTCGACGCCGCCGAGTTCTTCATCGCCAAGGGCCGGCCCGCGTTCGGCCTGCGCGCGCTCTCGAACCTGGCCGAGATGGACTTGCAGAACCGGCAGGTGCTGCGCCTGCTCGCCTATCGCCTGCAGCAGGCCGGGCAAACGCGGCTCGCGGTTCCGATCTTCGAGCGCGTGCTCGAGCTCGCGCCGAACGAACCGCAGTCGCATCGCGACCTCGGCCTCGCCCTCGCCGACGCGGAACAGCCGCAGGCCGCGGTCGACCACCTGTACGCGGTCGCGACCGGCGCCTGGGACGCGCGCTTCCCCGACATCGACCTGATCGCGCTCGCCGAGATGAACGCGGTCGCCGACAAGGCGCGTCGCGACGGGCAGCCGGTCGACGTCTCGGCGGCCGAGCCGCGGCTGCTGAAGAACCTGGCGCTCGACGTTCGCGTCGTCCTCGCCTGGGACGCCGACAACACCGACGTCGACCTGCACGTGATCGACCCGAACGGCGAGGAGGTCTTCTACGGCCACAACGCTTCGCGCCAGGGCGGCGCGATCACGCGCGACGCGACCGGCGGCTACGGCCCCGAGGAGTTCGCGCTCCGGCTCGCCAAGCCGGGCAAGTACCGGATCGAGGCGAACTTCTTCGGCCACCGTCAGCAGGTGCTGACGTCGGGCACGGGACTGATGTTGTGGCTCTCGAGCGGCTTCGGCACGCCGGCACAGCAGGACCGTCGCACCACGTTCCGCGTCAAGAGCGAGCGCGGTGAGCGTGTCGTCGTCGGCGAGTTCGAGGTGAAGCCGCGCGGCGCGGCAGGCGGCTAGGGCTTTGCCGGGGCCTGCGCGGTGAGCTGCGGGGCAACCGGCTCGATCTTGTTCTCGCGCATGTAGTCGTTCATGTCGCGCCAGCCGGCGAAGACGGCGGCGCGGTCGGCCTTCTTGTAGATCGCGAAGCAGTCTTCGATGGCGCGGCCGGCATGGCGGCACGCCGAGCCGACGGCCTTGCCGTCGGCATCGCGGGCGGCGGCGACCTTCTCGGGCGACTCGATGCCGAGCATGTCGCAGGCGCTGAGCGGCACGAGGGCGGTGAGGGCCAGGACGAGGGTGAAGGCGGGACGGCGCATGGGACGACGAGGGAGTTCGTCCGCTATTTCGGCGCCTGCGCGCCAAGCTTGAGGACCGGCGACGTCAGCTCGGCGATGCTGGCGGATCGTCGGCCCGCGCGTCGAAGATCGCGCCGAGGCGCGGCGCCCGGCCGCGCAGGAAGGCGTCGGCGGCGAGGCGACGGCCGCCCGGGCGCTGCAGCTCGGTGAGGGCGAGCCGGTCCTCGCCGCAGGCGACGGTGAGCGCGCCGGCATCGATCGCGACGATCTCGCCCGGCCGGCCGCCACCGCGGACGACCACGCCGCGCCAGCAGGTGATGGTCTCGCCCTCGACGGTGCCGCGCGCGCCCGGTGCCGGGTCGAAGGCGCGCAGGCGCCGCTCGATCGTCGCGGCGGGCTCGCGCCAGTCGATCGCCGCCTCGCGCTTGTCGATCTTGTGCGCGTAGGTGACGCCGGCATCTGGCTGCGGCCGGCCGGCGAGCGGCGCCTTGTCGAGCGCCGCGAGCGCTTCGACGATGCGCTCGGCGCCGAGCGCGGCCAGGCGCTCCTGCAGCGATCCCGAGGTCGCGTCGGGGCCGATCTCGACCGAGTCGCCGAGCAGCATCGCGCCGGTGTCGAGGCCGGCGTCCATCTGCATGATGGTGACGCCGGTGACGTCGTCGCCGGCCTCGATGGCGCGCTGGATCGGCGCCGCGCCGCGCCAGCGCGGCAGCAGCGACGCATGGATGTTGAGGCAGCCGTGGCGCGGCAAGTCGAGGACGTCCTGCGGCAGGATCAGGCCGTAGGCTGCGACGACCATGACGTCGGCTGCCGCGATCGCGAGCGCGTCGCGAGCGGCGCGGGCGTCGTCGGCGAAGCGGCCGTCGAGGCGCAAGCTCCGCGGCTGGGCGACGGCGATGCCGTGCTCGAGCGCGAACGCCTTGACCGGCGAGGCGACGAGCTTCATGCCGCGGCCTGCGGGCCGGTCGGGCTGGCTCAGGACCACCGCGACCTCGAAGCCAGCCGCGTGGATCCGCGCCAGCGCGACGCGCGCGAACTCGGGCGTGCCGGCGAAGACGATGCGCATCGGACGCAGGCGCGCGTTAGGCGCGGGCCTCGTCGCGCGTTTTCTTCAGCATCCGCGTCTTGATGCGCGTGCGCTTGAGCGGGCTCAGGTACTCGACGAAGACCTTGCCGAGCAGGTGATCCATCTCGTGCTGGACCGCGACGGCCAGCAACCCCTCGGCGTCGAACTCGCGCGACGCGCCGGAGCGATCGAGGGCGCGCACGCGCACGTAGGTGTGACGCTCGACGCGGTCGTAGATCTCCGGCACCGACAGGCACCCCTCCTCGGACACCGTCATCTCCTCGCTGGTCTCGATCAGCTCGGGGTTGATGAGCACCATCGGCTCGTCGTGGCCATCGGAGGTGTCGATGACGATCACGCGCTCGTGCTGGTCGACCTGTGTCGCCGCCAGGCCGACGCCTTCGGCGTCGTACATCGTCTCGAGCATGTCGTCGACGAGCTGGCGGATGCGCCCATCGACATCGGCGACCGGACGGGCGACTTTGTGCAGGCGGGGATCGGGGTAACGGAGGATGTCGAGCTTGGCCATTTGTGACGATTCGATTCAGGGCGGGGCGACTGTGGATGCCGCGCAACGAAAAGAGGTGAGAAAGGTCTCACGCACGGGTTCGCAGATGGCGCACTTTCGTTGCGATATCAATGCTTTATGGGCAGAATCTGCGAAACCAAATGAGATTTTGGCCGAACCGCGGAAAGGCCTCCGAGCCGGCGCGGAAGACCTTTCGGATCGTCCACGCGAAGGCCCCCGCCTCGCTCCACGAGACTTCCTGCATGAGCCGTCGAATTCTCCCCGCAGCGCCCTTTCTTGGGCAATGTCTTCGGCAACTCGCCGTCTTCGGGCTCGGCTCGATGCTCGTCGCCGCCGTCTCGGTCGCGGCCGAGCCCAATTTCCCGATCACGCCGCAGCAGCGCAGCACCGCGCAGCGGGCCGCCGAAGCCGGCGTGCCGCTCTCTGAGATCAACCCGAACGCGCCCGACATCTACACCGTCAAGAGCCACGACACGCTCTGGGACATCTCCAAGATGTACCTGAAGAGCCCGTGGCGCTGGCCCGAGCTCTGGGGCATGAACCTCGAGCAGGTCCGAAACCCACACCTGATCTTCCCGGGCCAGACGCTCTTCCTCGACAAGTCGAACGGCCGCGCCCGCCTGCGCATGGGTCAGCCCGTCGGCGGCGCCGGCGATGCCCGGCTCTCGCCACGGGTTCGCCCGCGCGACATCGCCTTCGACGGCATCGCCTCGATCCCGTTCAACCTGATCGAACCCTTCCTCAACGAAGCGGTGATCTTCGAGAGCAACGAGCTCGCGTCCGCACCGCGCATCGTCGCCACGCAGGAAGGCCGCGTGCTGCTCTCGCGCGGCGACACCGCCTACGTGCGCGGCGAGATCGGCCAGGAGCACGAGTACCGCATCTTCCGCGAGCCGCGTCCGCTCAAGGATCCGACGACCAAGGAGATCCTCGGCTACGAGGCGACCTACGTCGGCGCCTCCGAATACGCCGTGCAGGGCGAGACCCGCACCGGTGCCGACGGCAAGGCCGAGATCGTGCCCGCGACCTTCACGGTGACCAGCATCCGCCAGGAAGCCGGCGTCGGCGATCGCCTGGCGCCGGTGCCGGCACGCGAGTACACGAACTACGCACCGCACCCACCGGCCGCGCCGATCTCGGGCCGGATCGTCTCGATCTACGGCGACAGCCTCACCGCCGGCCAGAACCAGATCGTCGCGCTCAACCGCGGCGCGGTCGACGGCATCGAGCGCGGCCACGTACTGGCGCTCTACCGTGATGGCAAGACCGTCGTCGATCCGACCGACAAGGGCCGGACCAAGATCAAGCTGCCCGACGAGCGTCACGGCGTGCTGTTCGTGTTCCGCGTCTTCAGCCGCATGTCATACGCGCTGATCCTGTCGGTGAAAGAGCCGGTCGCCCCCGGCGACCGCTTCACCCAGCCCTGATCCTCCCCCGTCGGGACGCCCCGGCAAGAGACGGATCGCCCCGCGCGGGCGCAGGAGAATGTCGAGGTCCCGGCGCGATGGCGCGCTGGCGACGACCTCCGACATGATCGATCGCGACGAGTTCTCGGCCTGGCTGCGGCTGCTCGACACACCGGGCGTCGGACGCGCCTCGGCGCGTGCCCTGCTCGCCCGCTTCGGCGGCGCGGAGGCGGTGATCGGCGCGTCGCTCGACGCGCGCCGGGCCGTCGTCGGGCCGGTCGTCGCCGCGGCCCTGGAACGGCTGCCCGAGCACTTCGACGCCCGCCTCGACAGCGCCTGGCGCTGGCTGACGGGCGGCGGCGACGAGCCAAGAGACATCGTCGTGGTCGGCGATCCGCGCTACCCGCAGATCCTGCTCGAGAGTGCCGACCCGCCGCTGCTGCTCTACGCACGCGGCCGCGTCGAGCTGCTGCAGTCGCCGGCGATCGCGATCGTCGGCAGCCGCAACCCGACGCCGCAGGGCCTCGAGAACGCGCGGGCCTTCGCGAGCCACCTGAGTCGCGCCGGCTGGGTCGTCGTCTCGGGGCTGGCGCTCGGCATCGACGGCGCGGCCCACGAAGGCGCGCTCGAAGGCGGCTCGGGCACGATCGCCGTCGTCGGCACCGGCCTCGACCGGATCTATCCGGCGCGCCATCGCGCGCTCACCGCGCGCATCGCCGCCAACGGCCTCGTGATCAGCGAGTTCGCGATCGGCACGCCGGCGCTCGCCGAGCACTTTCCGATCCGCAACCGGATCATCGCCGGGCTCGGCCGCGGCACCCTCGTCGTCGAGGCGGCGCTGCAGTCGGGCTCGCTCATCACCGCCCGCCTCGCCGCCGAATCGGGCCGCGACGTGTTCGCGATCCCCGGCTCGATCCACTCGCCCCAGGCACGCGGCTGCCATGCGCTCATCAAGCAGGGCGCCAAGCTCGTCGACAGCGCTGCCGACATCGTCGACGAGCTGGCGCCGATCGCGTCGGTGTCCGCAACGGCGGACGTTCGCGACACGGCGTCCGCGCCTGCTGCCCAGGCCCGCAAGGACGCGGTGCTCGACGCCCTCGGCTTCGATCCGATCGGCCTCGACGCCTTGATCGCGCGCACCGGCCGAAGCGCCGCGGAGCTCTCGGCGCGCCTGCTCGACCTCGAGCTGCAGGGCCGCGTCGCGCGCCTTGCCGGTCAGCTCTTCCAGCGCGTCGAACGCGCCTGATCGTCGGCCCGGGCGGAAGCGCTCACCGCGGCTTCCGCTCGTCCACGACAGGCGTGCGACCGGGATCGCTGCGGTATAGTGTTTTCATGTTCGACGTGTTGGTGTACCTCTACGAGAACTACTGGCGGCCGGACGCGTGTCCCGGCCACGAGCAGCTGACCCGCAAGCTCACGTCGGTCGGCTTCGAATCCGACGAGATCGCCGATGCGCTGACGTGGCTCGACGGCGTCGCCGCCGTCGCCCAGGCCAAGGTCGGCGAGCAGCAGGCCGAGAGTATCCGCGTCTACCTGCCGGCCGAGCAGGAGCATCTGGGCGAGCAGTCGATCGGCTTCATCGCGTTCCTCGAATCGGCGGGCGTCTTGCCGCCGCCGATGCGCGAAATGGTGATCGACCGCGCCAGCGCGATCCCCGGCGGCCCGCTCGACCTCGAAGACCTGAAGATCATCGTGCTGATGGTCTTCTGGAGCCTGGGCGAAGAGCCCGATGCGCTGATCCTCGACGAGCTCTTCGTCGACGAGGCCGACCGCCTCATTCACTGAGCGCGCGCGGCGGCGGGGTCCGTTCGGGGCTTTCGTCGACGCGCCGCAGGCTGTTCCAGAGCCCGCGCAGATAGAGTCCGCGCCGCAGCAGCCGGCCGCCGACCATGACGACGATCTTCGCGGTGTCCGCCACGGCGCGGTAGTGGCTCGCCCGGGCGCCGAACGGATAGCGCGCGGCCGTCCTGACGGCGCGCGTGGGATGACCGCGCTGCGCGGCCTCGATCAGGATCTCGCTCTCGAACGTGAAGCCGCTGCCGCGCACGCGGTCGCCGAGGGCGATCGCCATCACGTCCTTCGGATAGATGCGAAAGCCCGACTGCGAGTCCGCGATCTCGTGGCCCGCGGCCCACGAGATCCAGAAGCAGGCGAAGCGATTCGCCAGGTAGCGGGCGCGCGGGATGCTGGCTGCGTCGTGCAGCCGCGCGCCGATGACGATGCACTGCGGCCGCTCGTGCCACGCGCGCAGCAGGCCGGGCATGTCGGCCGGATCGTGCTGGCCGTCGCCGTCGATCGTGACGACGCAGCGCGCGTCGAGCGCCACGGCGTGTCCGAACGCGGTGCGCAGGCTGGCCGCCTTGCCGCGGTTGGCGGCGTGTTGCAGCAGCGTGATCGGCAGGTCGCGCACGCGGGCTGCGGTCGCGTCGGTCGAGCCGTCGTCGATCACCATCACGCGCGGGCAGATCGAGAGCGCCGCCTCGGCCAGGCCGCGGATCGTGTGCTCCTCGTTGTAGGCGGGGATCGCGATCCAGACGCCCTCCCACGTCGGCGCCGCGCTCACTTCTGCTCCCAGAACGGAAAGAAGTTGAACCAGTTCATCGGATAGCGCCGCGCGTAGTGCTCGAGCAGCGCCGCGTAGCGATCGACGACCGCCTGCAGCGCGGTGCCGCGGCAGCCGGCGGGCGCCGCTGGCCCGCACTCGACGATGTCGATGCGATAGCGCGAGCCACCCTCGTAGAGCCCGAAGCCCATCAGCACCTGCGCCCCGGCACGCGCGGCGAGCGCGTGAGGACCGATCGGAAACGGCGCCGCGCGACCGAGGAAGTCACTGCGCAACGACGACGCGCCCTCGACGCGATCGGCGAGCGCGACGACGATGCCGCCCTTGACGAGGACGTCGTACGCACGCAGGTAGCTGTCGAACCGGCCGAGCGGAATGATCGACAGCTTGTCGTCGTCGACGCCGGCGATGC
>JAYTHL010000455.1:0-3117 GCA_043732605.1 Rhizobacter sp.
CAGGCGCGCTTCGCGCTCGCCCAGCTCTACGACCGTGCCTACGGCAAACAGGATTCCGACCATGCTGCTTCGGCCAAGCCGTAGCCTCGCGCTCGCCACCGTCTGGGCGGCGTGCGCGCTGTCGGCGTGCAGCTTGTTCCGTCCGGCGAGCTACACGCCCGACAACGAGCCGACGCTGAAGACGCTCGCCAACCGCAAAGTCGAGATCGACAAGGACCAGGCCGTCAAGGTCGACGAAGCCAAGGCGATTGCGGCCTACCGCAAGTTCCTCGACATCGCACCTGCCGCGCCGCAGCGCTCGGAAGCGATGCGCCGGATCGGCGACCTCGAGATGGACAGCGCCGACGCGCAGAGCCTCGCCGGCCCGAGCGGCGCCGCCAGCTCGGCGGGCGGCGCACCCGACTACAAGGCAGCGATCACGCGCTACCAGGACTACCTCAAGACGTATCCGAAGGATCCGAACAACGACCGCGTGCTCTACCAGATGGCGCGCGCCTACGAGCAGAGCGGCGACCTCGAGTCGGCGCAGAAGACGCTCGACCGCTTGGTCAAGGACTACCCGGCAACGCGCTACAACAGCGAAGCGCAGTTCCGCCGCGGCGAGCTGCTGTTCACGGTGAAGGACTACGCCGGCGCCGAGAAGGCGTTCGCCACCGTGCTCGCCGCGCCCGAGGCCAGCCCGTTCCAGGATCGCTCGCTCTACATGATGGGCTGGTCGCAGTACAAGCAGGGTCGGCTCGACGACGGCCTGAAATCCTTCCTCGGCGTGCTCGACCTCAAGGTCGCGGGCCGCGCCGGCGAGGGTCCGCTCGAATCGATCCAGGGTCTCTCGCGCGCCGACCACGAGCTGGTCGAGGACACGTTCCGGGTCGCGAGCATCAGCGTCGCGAACCTGCAGGGCATCGAATCGATCCCGGCGTTCATGGACACGCCGGCGAGAAAGACCTACGAGTTCCGGGTCTACGAGCAGCTCGGCGAGCTCTACATCAAGCAGGAGCGCAGCAAGGACGCGGCCGACACGTTCAACGCCTTCGCCCGCCGCAATCCGCTCCATCCGCAAGCGCCCGTGATGCAGGCGCGCGTGATCGAGATCTACGAGAAGGGCGGCTTCACCAACCAGGGCATCGAGGCGCGCAAGGAATACATCGCGCGCTACGGCCGCCAGAGCGAGTTCCGCCGTGTCAACCCGGAAGGCTGGGACAAGGCGCAGCCGCTCGTGAGGACGCGTCTGGCCGAGCTCGCGCGCCACTATCACGCGACCGCGCAGAAGACCAAGCAGAGCGCCGACTCGCAGGAAGCCGTGCGCTGGTACCGCGAGTTCCTGGCGTCGTTCCCGAACGACGCGGGCGCGGCGCAGAGCAACTTCCTGCTCGCCGAGCTGCTGTTCGACGACGGGCGATTCGCCGAGGCAGTCGTCGAGTACGAGAAGACCGCCTACGGTTATGCCAAGCACGACAAGAGCGCGGAAGCCGGCTACGGAGCGTTGCTCGGCGTCGCCGCGCAGCTGAAGAAGGCGCCGCCCGCGGAGCAACCCGCGCTGCAGCGCGCGAGCGTCGCGAATGCGCTCCGCTTCGCGCAGACGTTCCCGACCGACACCCGACTCGGCCTCGTCCTCACCGATGCCGCCGAGAAGCTCTATGCGCTGAAGGAGCCCGACCAGGCGGCAGCGCTCGCGCAGCGCGTCGTCGAGCTGAAGCCTCCGGCGGCCGACGTGCAGCGTCGTGTCGCCTGGACCGTGCTCGCCTACTCGGCGTTCGACAAGGGCACCTTCGACGTCGCCGAGAAGGCCTACGCCGAAGCGCTCAAGCTGACGCCGGAGAAGGACCCGGGCCGCTCCGACCTCGTCGAGCGCCAGGCAGCAGCCATCTACAAGCAGGCCGAGCAGGCGCGCGCCAACGGCCAGACGCGCGAGGCCGCAGCGAGCTTCGCTCGCGTCGGCACCGTCGCGCCGGGCTCCGCGGTGCGCGCCAACGCGCAGTACGACTCGGCCGCGGCGCTGATCTCGGTCAAGGACTGGGACGGCGCGATCAAGACCCTCGAGGACTTCCGCCAGCGCTTCCCGAACCATCCACTCCAGCCCGAGGTGAGCAAGAAGCTCGCGGTCGCCTATCTCGAGAAGGGCAGCTGGGCCAGCGCGGCCGGCGAGCTCGAGCGTCTCGCAGCGGCGAACAAGGATCCGAAGATCGCGCGCGATGCCCAGTGGCAGGCCGCCGAGCTGTACGAGAAGGCCAACGCCAAGCCGGCCGCGGCCAAGGCCTACGAGCGCTATCTCGCGCAGTATCCGCAGCCGCTGGAGAACGCGGTCGAGGCGCGCTATCGGCTCGCGAAGTTCGCCCACGACTCCGGCAACGCGACGCGCGAGACGACGCTGATGCGCGAGATCTACCAGGCCGACCTCTCCGGTGGCGCGGCCCGCACCGACCGCACGCGCTATCTCGGCGCGACGGCGGCGCTGGCGATGGCCGAGCCGGTGGCTGATTCGTATCGAAGCGTTCAGCTGGTCGAGCCGCTCGCGCGCCAGCTCAAGCTCAAGAAGGCGAAGATGGAGGAGACCCTCAAGGCCTACTCGGTGGCCGCCGAGTACGGCGTCGCCGACGTCACGACCGCGGCCACCTACCGCATCGCGACGGTCTACCGCGACTTCGGCAAGGCGCTGATGTCGTCCGAGCGTCCGAAGAAGCTGTCGAAGGCCGAGCTCGACCAGTACAACGTGCTGCTCGAGGAGCAGGCCTTCCCGTTCGAGGAGAAGTCGACCGAGCTGCACGAGCTGAACGCCAGGCGTGCCGCGAGCGGCGTCTACGACAAGTGGGTCAAGAGCAGCTTCGACGCCTTGCGCGAGCTGCGTCCGGTCCGCTACGGCAAGACCGAAGTCAGCGAAGGAGTCGTCGATGCGATCCGCTAGCGTTTCCTCGCGCCACGTCGCTGTCTGTGTCGCCGCGGCGGCGATGGCGTTCCTGGCCGGCTGCTCGACGGTGAGCGAGAACATGAGCGCGATCCGCGACGCGGTCACGCCCGGCACGTCGGGCGGCAGCGCCGCGTCCGCGCAGGCGCCTGCGCGGCCCGCGCCACCGCTCTACGACGCGCCGGTGAACCCGCTCGCGCAGCGCGCCTTCGACG
>JAYTHL010000456.1:0-3116 GCA_043732605.1 Rhizobacter sp.
ATGCTCAACATCGCCATCAAGGCGGCACGTGCCGCCGGGGCGATCATCAACCGGGCCTCGCTCGACCTCGACCGGATCCAGGTCGACACCAAGGCGCCGAACGATTTCGTCACCGAGGTCGACCGCGCAGCCGAGGTCGCGATCATCGACATCCTGCTCGGCGCCTATCCGGGCCACGGCATCCTGGCCGAGGAATCGGGCAGCACGCGCGGCGCGCGGCACAGCGACTACGTCTGGATCATCGATCCGCTCGACGGCACGACGAATTTCATCCACGGTCTGCCGACCTACGCCGTCTCGATCGGCCTCGCGTTTCGCAACCAGGTGCAGCAGGCAGTCGTGTACGACCCGGCGCGCAACGACCTGTTCTTCGCGTCGAAGGGCCGCGGCGCGTTCCTCAACGACAAGCGGCTTCGCGTCAGCAAGCGCACGCGCATGGCCGACGCGCTGATCGGCACCGGCTTCCCGTTCAGGAAGGCCGACGACTTCGGCCACTACCTGAAGATGTTCGAGACGGTGATGAAGAGCTGCGCCGGCATGCGCCGCCCGGGCGCGGCCGCGCTCGACCTCTGCTACGTCGCCGCCGGCTGGTACGACGGCTTCTTCGAGACAGGCCTGTCGCCGTGGGACGTCGCCGCTGGCTCGCTGCTCGTCACCGAGGCCGGCGGCCTGGTCGGCAACTTCACCGGCGACGCCGATTTCCTGCATCGCCGCGAGGTCGTCGCGGGCTGTCCGAAGATCTACGGCCAGATGGTGCAGATGCTCTCGCCCTACACGACGGTGACGCCCGGCCCGGTCGACGAGACCGCCGCCTAGGCGCTCGCGCGCGTCGCGATGAACGCCGCCGAGCCCGTCGGCCACACGCCGATGATGGCGCAGTACCTGCGCATCAAGGCCGATCACCCGGAGACGCTCCTCTTCTACCGGATGGGCGACTTCTACGAGCTCTTCCTCGACGACGCGAAACGCGCGCACGAGCTGCTCGACATCACGCTCACGGCGCGCGGCTCGAGCGCCGGCGCGCCGATCCCGATGGCGGGCGTGCCGGTGCACGCGGTCGACGCCTATCTCGCGCGGCTCGTGAAGATGGGCGAATCGGTCGCGATCTGCGAGCAGGTCGGCGAGGTCGGCGCAAGCAAGGGGCCGGTCGAGCGCAAGGTCGTGCGCGTGGTCACGCCGGGCACGCTCACCGACAGCGACCTCCTCGCCGACAAGAGCGATTCGGTGCTGCTAGCGATCGCCCGCGTGCACGGTCGACTCGGACTCGCGTGGACGGCGCTGTCGCAAGGCGAGATCGGCCTGGCGGAATGCAGCGACGGCGAGCTCGCCGGCTGGCTGGCGCGGTTGGCGCCGGCCGAGGTCGTCACCGACCGCGACCTGCCCGACGGCATCGCCGACCTGTCGGCGACGACGGTCACGCATCGGCCCGCCTGGCAGTTCGACGGCGCCCTCGGCGAGAGGAAGCTCTGCGCGCAACTGCGCGTCGCATCGCTCGCAGCGTTCGGCGCCGACGAGCTCGATGCCGCGCACGCCGCCGCCGCCGCGCTGCTCGCCTACGCCGAGCACACGCAGGGACGCGCCCTCGCCCACCTGAGGCGCCTCTCGGTGCAGCGCACCAGCGAGCTGATCGAGCTGCCACCGGCGACGCATCGCAACCTCGAGCTGACGCGGACGCTGCGCGGTCGCGACGCGCCGACGCTGCTCTCGACACTCGACCACTGCGTCACCGGCATGGGCAGCCGCGCCCTGCGCCAATGGATGACGGCGCCCTTGCGCGAGCGCCGCGTCGCGGGCGAGCGCCAGGACGCGATCGCGGCGCTGCTCGCGGCCGACGTCGCCACCGTGCGCGAGTCGCTCCGGCCGATCTGCGACGTCGAGCGCATCGGCACGCGCATCGCCTTGCGCCAGGCGCGTCCGCGCGATCTCGCCGCGCTGCGCGCGACGCTGCTGTCCTTGCCGGCCGTGCGCGCCAGCCTGCCGCGCGACAGCGCGCTGCTCTTCGACATGGTCGGCGAGGCGATGGCGCCGCCGCCGGCGATCGCGACGCTGCTCGACGCGATCGCCGAGGAGCCCGCGGCGCTCCTGCGCGACGGCGGCGTCATCGCGCCCGGCCACGACGCCGAGCTCGACGATCTGCGCGCCATCGGCGCCGGCGGCGACGCCTTCCTGCTCGAGCTCGAAGGGCGCGAGCGCGCGCGCACCGGCATCGCGAATCTGCGCGTCCAGTACAACCGCGTCCACGGCTTCTTCATCGAGGTGACGCAGGCAAACGTCGCGCGCGTCCCGGCCGACTACCGGCGCCGGCAGACGATGAAGAACGCCGAGCGCTTCATCACGCCGGAACTGAAGGCCTTCGAGGACAAGGCGCTCTCGGCCGGTGAGCGGGCGATGGCGCGCGAGAAGCTGCTCTACGAAGCGCTGCTCGATGCGCTCGCGCCGCACATCGAGGCGCTCGCTGCCGTCGCGCACGCGCTGGCGACGATCGACGTGCTCGGTGCGCTCGCGATCGTCGCGCAGCGTTCCGACTGGTGTCGGCCGCGCTTCGTCAAGGAGCCGCTGATCGAGATCGCGAAAGGCCGCCATCCGGTCGTCGAGGCACGCCTCGCGGAAAGCGGCAAGCCCTTCATGGCCAACGACTGCCGACTCGACGCCAAGCGCCGCATGCTCGTGGTGACCGGCCCGAACATGGGCGGCAAGAGCACCTTCATGCGCCAGGTCGCGCTGATCGTGCTGCTCGCGTCGATGGGCTCGTACGTGCCTGCGGCAGCGTGCCGGCTCGGGCCGATCGATGCCATCCACACCCGCATCGGCGCGGCCGACGACCTCGCCAACGCGCAGTCGACCTTCATGGTCGAGATGACCGAGGCGGCGGCCATCGTGCACGGCGCGACCGAGCACTCGCTCGTGCTGATGGACGAGATCGGCCGCGGCACGTCGACCTTCGACGGCCTGGCGCTCGCCGGCGCCATCGCCCACCACCTGCACGACCGCAACCGCTCGTTCACGCTGTTCGCGACCCACTACTTCGAGCTCACCGACTTTCCTCTCGAGCACGAGCGTGCGGTCAACGTCCACGTCGCCGCCGTCGAGAGCGGCGACGAGATCGCCTTCCTGCA
>JAYTHL010000457.1:0-3102 GCA_043732605.1 Rhizobacter sp.
CCTCGACCCGCGCTCCCGATCCGCGCCGCCTCGACGTCGCCGCCTTCGCCGTCGCGGGCGGCGAGTTGCGCGGCGACTGGCCGGCGACGCAGCTGCGCCGGCTGCTCTCGGCGACGATGGAGTCGCCCGCCGATGCGAGCCGGCTCGACGTCGCCTGGCAGGCACATGGCGAGCGGCTGCCGCTCGTCGGCGCCGGCAGGCAGCCGTCGCTGCGGCTCGAAGCCGACACCGAGGTGATGCTCGAATGCCAGCGCTGCCTGCAGCCGATGCGCTGGCCGCTGCAGGCGCGTCGGCGCATCTTCTTCGTCGAAGGCGACGACGCCGCCGCCGCGCTCGACGCGGAGAACGACGACGACGTCCTCGCGCTCGTCCCCGTTCTCGACCTGCAGGCCCTGATCGAGGACGAGCTGCTGCTGGCGCTGCCGATCGTGCCGCGCCACGAGGTCTGCCCCGAGCCGCTGCCGCGTGCCTTCGTCGAGGACGAGGGCGAAGCCGTCGCCGAAGACAATCCGTTCGCGGTGCTGGCGGCGTTGAAGCGTGGACCGGCGCCGAACTGACCGTCGCCGAAGGAGCCCCGCTGCTACAATGCCCGGCTTTCCGCGATCGCCCCGCCTTTATCCGTCAAAGAGGCGGCGTGCGCGTCGCGCCGCCTGCGCATCCGCAGGTCTCAGGAGATCTCCATGGCCGTCCAGCAGAACAAGAAGTCGCCTTCCAAGCGCGGCATGCATCGCGCGCACAACGCACTCGTCAAGCCCGGTCTCGCGATCGAGCCGACCACGGGCGAGACGCACCTGCGCCACCACGTCAGCCCGACCGGTTTCTATCGCGGGCGCAAGGTGCTGAAGACCAAAGTCGAAGCCTGACGCATCGTCGCTTCCAGGCGGTCGGCGTGATCAAGGCTGCCGACCGGAGCCACGCAGAACGCCGAGCTCTCCATGGCGGCTGACTTCGCCTCCCCGATTCGCATCGCCGTCGACCTGATGGGCGGCGACCACGGTCCCGCCGTCACGCTGCCTGCGTGTCGCGCCTTCCTCGACGCGCATCCCGACGCCGAGCTCGTCCTCGTCGGCCGCGCCGATGCGCTCGCCGGCGCTGCCGGATGGCCGCGCTGCAGCCGCGTCGAAGCGAGCGAAGTCGTCGAGATGACCGACTCGGTCGAGACGGCATTGCGCCGCAAGAAGGACTCGTCGCTGCGCGTCGCCGTAAGCCAGGTCAAGCCGCACGCGGATCGCGCCTCGCTCGCGCAGGCCTGCGTCTCGGCCGGCAACACCGGCGCGCTGATGGCCGTCTCGCGCTACGTGCTGAAGACCGTCGACGGCATCGACCGGCCGGCGATCGCCACGGTGATGCCGAACCAGCGCGACGGCTTCACGACCGTGCTCGACCTCGGCGCCAACGTCGACTGCACCGCCGAGCACCTGCTGCAGTTCGCGGTGATGGGCAGCGCCCTCGTCGCCGCCGTCACGGGCAAGGCCGAACCGACGGTCGGTCTGCTCAACATCGGCGAAGAGGCGATCAAGGGCGGCGAATCGATCAAGCAGGCGGGTGAGCTGCTGCGCGCAGCCGCCGCGGCCGGCGTCGTCAACTTCCACGGCAATGTCGAAGCCAACGACATCTTCAAGGGCACGACCGACATCGTCGTCTGCGACGGCTTCGTCGGCAACGTCATGCTGAAGACGGCCGAGGGGCTGGCGTCGATGCTCACGAGCTTCATCAAGGAAGAGTTCACGCGCAACGCGTTCACGAAGCTCGCGGCGCTGGCGGCGCTGCCGGTGCTGAACCGTTTCAGGACGCGCGTCGATCACCGCCGCTACAACGGCGCGGCCCTGCTCGGCCTGCGCGGGCTGGTCTTCAAGAGCCACGGCTCGGCCGACGCGTACGCGTTCGAGCAGGCGCTCAACCGTGCCTACGACGCCGCCAAGAACGGCCTGCTCGACCGCGTCGAGCAGCGCATCCGCGCCACCCTCGACGCGCTGCCGTCGGCACGCCGTCCGGCCGAAGACAGCACCTTCGGTCCGGTCACGGCCTTCGGCGGAGCGCAGTCGGCATGACGACGACGGCGCGCTATTCCCGCATCAGCGGCACCGGCAGCTACCTGCCTCCCGAGCGCCTCAGCAACGCCGACCTCGCGGCGCGCCTGGCGAAGGACGGCATCGAGACCTCCGACGAGTGGATCGTCGAGCGCACCGGCATCCGCTTTCGCCACTTCGCCGCGCCCGACGTGGCCTGCAGCGACCTCGCCGTCGCCGCGGCGAAGCGCGCGCTCGAGGCCGCCGATTGCGATCCGCAGGCGATCGACCTGATCATCGTCGCGACCTCGACGCCCGACATGGTGTTCCCGTCGACGGCCTGCATCGTCCAGAACAAGCTCGGCATGCACGGCTGCCCGGCGTTCGACGTGCAGGCGGTGTGCTCGGGCTTCGTCTATGCGCTGACAGTCGCCGATTCGATGATCCGCACAGGCCTCGCGAAGAAGGCGCTGGTGATCGGCTCGGAAGTCTTCTCGCGCATCCTCGATTTCACCGACCGGACGACGTGCGTGCTCTTCGGCGACGGCGCCGGTGCCGTCGTGCTCGAAGCGAGCGACACGCCCGGCATCCTCGCGAGCGAGCTGCACGCCGACGGCCGCCACGTCGACATCCTGTGCGTGCCCGGCCACGTCTCGGGCGGCCGGATCCTCGGCGATCCGCTCCTGAAGATGGACGGGCCGGCGGTGTTCAAGCTCGCCGTGAGCGTCCTCGACCGCGTCGCCCGGTCGGTGCTGGCCAAGGCCGAGCGCAGCGCTGATGACATCGACTGGCTGGTGCCGCACCAGGCCAACATCCGCATCATGCAGAGCACGGCGAAGAAGCTGAAGCTGCCGCTCGACAAGCTCATTGCCACGGTCGACCGGCACGGAAACACCTCGGCTGCGTCGATCCCGCTGGCGCTCGACGACGCGGTGCGCGCCGGCACGATCAAGCGCGGCGACACGGTGATGCTCGAAGGCGTCGGCGGCGGCTTCACCTGGGGCGCGACCCTGTTCGACTACTGAGCGCGTCGACCTTCGACCTCATCGCCACGCCATGACTCCGTTCGCTTTCGTCTTCCCCGGCCAGGGCT
>JAYTHL010000458.1:0-10196 GCA_043732605.1 Rhizobacter sp.
CGAGCATTCGGCGCGGGTGGCGCGGTTCGGGCCATTTCCCGCGCGCCGGTATCGTAGCGGGCACCTTGCCGGCGAGTCCGGGGGGCAGCAGCGGGCGCAGCAGCCGGCCCAGCCTGAGCAGCGTGGAGAAGAGCGTGCGGCGCGGCAGCACCGCGGCAAGCGCGCGGCGCTTCAGCCTTTCGGCGAGCGGGCGCGACACGCGCTCTTCGACGAGTTTCCTTCCGATGTCGGCGAGCCGCCCGTAGCTGACGCCTGAGGGACACGTCGTCTCGCAGGCGCGGCAGGAGAGGCAGCGGTCCAGATGCAGCTGTGTGCTCGCGGTGACCGGCGCGCCCTCGAGCAGCTGCTTCACCAGGTAGATGCGCCCGCGCGGCCCGTCGTTCTCGTCGCCGAGCAAGAGGTAGGTGGGGCAGGTCGCGGTGCAGAAGCCGCAGTGCACGCACTTCCTCAGGATGGCCTCGGCCTCGACGCCGTCGGCGGTGCCTGCGAACTCGGGAGCGATGTCGGTCTGCATGCGTGCGCGGTCGGCGTCAGAGGCCCGGATAGAGGCGGCCCGGATTGAGGATGCCCTCGGGATCGAACGAGCGCTTGAGCCGCTCGTGGATCTGCGCGATCGGCTTCGAGAGCGGCGCGAACGCGCCACCGGTCTTGTCGCGCGAGCGAAAGAGAGTCGCGTGGCCGCGCGCGCGGGTCGCGGCTTCGCGCACCTGCGCGGCGGGCAGCGACGTGAGCAGCCAGCGCTGCGCGCCGTGCCATTCGATGAGCTCGTCGCCGGCGAGGCCGAGCGGCGGCGCGGTCTGCGGCAACGAGAGGCGCCAGAGCGTCGCGCTGCCGCGCTCGACGGCGGCGGCAGCGTCGACGAAGAATGGATCGGCGTGATCGCGCAAGCTCTGCCAGAAGGGCGCGGCCGCGTCGGGTGCGATCGCTTCGCCGCCGAGAGCGCGCGTGCCTTCCTCGACCGCCGCGACTGAGCCACGCAAGCGCACAACCAGGTTGTCGCTCCACCACGCGCTCGCGTCGAGTGGCAGCGGCTTCCCGCCCCAGGCGTGCAACTGCGCCAGTGCCGGCGCGGCGGCGAGGTCGAAGCGCAGCGTGGCTTCGGCGTCGGCCTTCGGCAGCACCTTGAGCGAGACCTCGACGATCACGCCGAGGATGCCCATCGATCCAGCGATCAACCGGGACACGTCGTAGCCGGCGACGTTCTTGATGACGCGGCCGCCGAAGTGCATCAGCTCGCCGGTGCCACTCACCATCGTCACGCCGAGGACGTGGTCGCGCACCGAGCCGGATGCCGCGCGCGACGGCCCCGAGAGCCCCGATGCGACCATGCCGCCGACGGTCGCGCCGGAGGCAAAGCGCGGCGGCTCGAAGGCGAGCGACTGGCCGTGCGCGTCGAGCTGCGTTTCGAGATCGACGAGCGCCATGCCGGCCGGCGCGGTGACGACGAGCTCGGTCGGCTCGTGGTCGGCCTCGCCCGCGAGCGCGCGCACGTCGAGCACGTCGCCTGTGGGCGTCTCGCCGTAGAAGTCCTTGGTGCCGCCGCCGCGGATGCAGAGCGGGCGCCCCGACGCAATGGCCTCGCGGATGCGATCCGTGATCGCCTCGACAGCTAGATTCACGCGCGCCGCGTCCTCTCGCCGACTAGAACCGCGGCAGCTCTGGGAACGTGAGCAATCCGCGCTTCACGTGCATGCGCCCGTACTCGGCGCAGCGCACGAGCGACGGAATCACCTTGCCCGGATTCAGCCGCCCGCTCGGGTCGAAGGCGCGCTTGACGCCTTCCATCTGCGTCCGCTCCGCCGGCGAGAACTGCACGCACATCGACGACAGCTTCTCGACGCCGACGCCGTGCTCGCCCGTCACCGTGCCGCCCATCGCGACCGAGAGCTCCAGGATCTCGGCGCCGAAGGCTTCGGCGCGGTGGAGCTGGTCGGCCTCGTTGGCGTCGAACAGGATCAAGGGATGCAGGTTGCCGTCGCCGGCGTGGAAGACGTTGACGCAACGGAGGTCGTGCTTCGTCTCCATCTCGCCGATCGCGATCAGCATGTCGGCGAGGCGCTTCCTCGGGATCGTCGAGTCCATGCACATGTAGTCGGGACTGATGCGGCCGCTTGCCGGGAACGCGTTCTTGCGACCGCTCCAGAAGCGCAGCCGCTGCGCTTCGTTCGCGCTCGCCTCGATGCGTGTCGCGCCGCACGCGCGCAGCACCTCGACCATGCGCGCGCTCTCGTGCTCGACCGACGCGGCCGTGCCGTCGCTCTCGCACAGCAGGATCGCGGCGGCGTCGAGGTCGTAGCCGGCATGGACAAAGCTCTCGACCGCGGCGGTCATCGGCTTGTCCATCATCTCGAGGCCGGCCGGGATCAGGCCGGCGGCGATGATCGCGGCGACGGCGTCGCCGGCTTTGCGAACGTCGTCGAAGCTGGCCATGATGCAGCGCGCCGTCTCGGCCTTCGGCAGCAGCTTGACGGTGACCTCGAAGACGACGGCGAGCATGCCTTCGCTGCCGATCACCGCGGCGATGAGATCGAGCCCGGGCGCGTCGAGCGCGTCGCTGCCGAACTCGACCGGCTCGCCTTCCGCGGTGAAGCCGCGCACCTTGAGCACGTTGTGCAGCGTCAGGCCGTACTTGAGGCAATGCACGCCGCCCGAGTTCTCGGCGATGTTGCCGCCGATCGAACATGCGATCTGGCTGCTCGGATCGGGCGCGTAGAAGAGGCCGTGCGGCGCCGCCGCTTCGCTGATCGCGAGATTGCGCACGCCGCACTGCACCGACGCCGTTCGCGCGACACGGTCGATCGCGAGGATGCGGTTGAACTTGGCCAGGCTCAGCGTCACGCCGAGCGGATCGGGCAATGCGCCGCCCGACAGGCCGGTGCCGGAGCCGCGCGCGACGACCGGCACTTCGAGGCCGTGGCAGATGCGCAGCACCGCCGCGACCTGCGCCTCGGTCTCGGGCAGCGCGACGACGAGCGGCTGCTCGCGGTAGGCGGTGAGGCCGTCGCACTCGTAGGGGATCGTGTCCTCGCGCTGCCAGAGCAGCGCATGCGCGGGCAGGGCCGACGCGAGCGCGGCGACGACCTGCGCACGGCGCTGCGTGCGATCCGGCGTCGGCCGCGTCGCGACCTCGGGCAGCGGCGCGTTCATGCGCTCAGCGCGGAGCGGCGGCCGTGCGGCGGCGCTTGGCCGCTGGCTTGGCGCGCAGGCTCTTGGCCGCGCCGGCGGCACCCGCCGCGGCGCGCACCGGTGCCGTCGCGACCTGCTTGACGGTTTCGGCGGCAGCGTCGAATGACTGCTTCATCATCTTGCCGGCGAGCGTCTTCGCCGCATCGGCCGCGGTGTCCTTCATGGCGCTCGTCGCGAGCTGGGTGAACTGGCCCGTCAGGGCGGTCCACCACTGCATCGGATCGACGGCAGAGCCCGGCATCGTGTCGGTCTTCGCCTTGCGCGAGGCAGGTGCCTTGGGTGCGAACGGCGACGCTGCGCCGGCTGGCTCGGAGGCCGCCGCGGCCGGCGCGAACTTGACCTTGAGCGACTCGCTCAGGTCGCCCATCTGCACGTTCATCGTCTTCAGCGTCGACAGCGTCATGCGCTGGACCTCGAGCGCCTGGATCGTCGCCGAGAGCATGCGCGCGTTCTGCTCGAGCCAGTACTGGACGGTGCGCAGCTCGCTGATCCGCTTGTCGAGCTCGGCCGGATCGAGCGTCGGCGCGACCCACTGGCCGATGCCCGGCAGTGCGGCGCCCGCGTTCTTCACCAGCCCCTGCAGGAAGTCGAATCCCGGAACGAGTTTGCTGAAGCCGGTCGCGTCGTCCACGGGATCTCCTCGCTGTCTTGTGACAGGCATTGTCGCCCCGGCGCGGGCGCTCTGCCGGGGTGGGGAGATCAGCGGCCGGGCACGACCAGATCGACTGTGAAGCCGCGCTCGCGCATCAGCGCGGGCAGGCCCATCGGGCCGATCATGTGCAGGCTGCCGACGGCCGCGAAGACGGCATGGCCGCCGGTGTGCATCGTGTCGATCTGCGCGGCGAGCAGGACGTTGCGATCGTCGAGCAGCACCTTCAGCGCCTGGCGCTCGCCGTCGTTGCGCACGCACTCGCACCAGCGCGCGTAGTCCTCGAGCGTCGCGAGGTCGCTGTCGCGCCAGGCGCGCACGAGCCGGACGACGAGCGGGCCCGCGCGGCCCGAGTCGAGGTCGTCGAGGCCGCTTTTCACCAGCTCGATCGTGCCTTCGGCCGTCGCCGCGCGCAGCGCCGCCATCTGCGATTCCGGGCTCTCGAGCGAGACGACGCTCTTGGCGAGCGATCGGCCCACGACGGAGAGCACGCCGTCGATGGCGAAGGCCGGGTCGAATCCTTCGCGGCGCGCCGCCATCGTCGACAGGATCGCCACCTGGAACTCCGGCGCGAAGCCGCGCCAGCGGGCAGGGTCCATGCACTCGGCGACCATGCGCGCGTCGATGCGGCGCACGAGGTCGGCGGGCAGCGTCTCGCCAGAGCGCGCGCGGGCGCTCTCCGCCAGCCGGATGGGCACGATCGGGTCGAGCACGTCGAGCTCGAGCGCGACGGTGTCGGCGGCGGCGACCGCCGTCTTCACGAGCGGGCCGGGATACATCCATTCAGGTTGGGCGACGTGGATCGTGCCGTACAGGTAGGAGGTGCGTCCGTCGCGCGCGATGCGCCAGAGGAAGCCGTGGTCCTGGTCGGCGTCGCGCATGCCGGCGCGAAAGCGCTCGGCGTCGATCGGCGTGGCTGGAGGCGGGCAGGCGACCTGCGTCGCGTCGGCGGCGGCCGCGTGGCCGGGGACGATCGCGCCGAGCCACGCCAGCGCGAGAGCGGCGCCGGCGCGCGTGATCCACGGCGAGCGTGCAGTGGCGTCGGTCACGGTGCCGTCGTCGCTCCGTTCGTACCGAGGTCGATGCGCAACGCGCCGTCGCGCTGCTGCCAGTGCAGGCGACCGAGCACGTCCATGCCGAGCAGCGGCGCCTCGAGCCGCGGCAGCGCGACCATGCGCAGCCGCTCGGCGCGCACGCCGCCGTCGAGGACGAGGTCGGCGCGCACGACCGTGCCGGTGACCGAGCCGCCGGCCGTGCTCGAGCGCACCGATCCTTCGGAGACGAGGCCGAGCCTGTCGGCGAGCTCGCCCGGAATCGCGACGCCGCTCGCGCCGGTGTCGACCAGGAAGTCGACGCTCGTGCCGTTGATCGTGCCGGGCCAGTGGTAGTGGCCATCGGCGGCGCGCTTGATCTCGACGACGCCGCCCGACGCGCTGAAGCTCGCCTTCATCGACGCGTGGCGCTGCCACTCGTAGCCGAGGAAGACGATCGCGCCGAGGACCAGCCAGACGGTCGCGATCTTGAGCGTGCCGGGCAGCTCGCCGCTCATCGTCGAGGCCCTAGCGCTTGTCCGACGCGACCACGGTCTGCTCGATCGCGCCGAAGATCGACAGGCCGCCGCCGTCCTTCATCTCGATCCGGATCGTGTCGCCGAACTGCATGAACGGCGTGGTCGGGCTGCCGCCCTCGATCGTCTCGATCGCCCGCTTCTCGGCGATGCACGAGTAGCCGCGCGTCCAGTCCTTGTTGCTCACCGTGCCGCTGCCGATGATCGAGCCGGCGCGCGCGTTGCGCGTCTTGCACAGATGCGCGATCAGCTGGCCGAAGTGAAAGGTCATCTCCTCGCCGGCGTTGCACAGGCCGGCGCGGGCGCCGTTCCAGGTGCTCTCCAGATCGAGGTGCAGGCGCCCGCCGTGCCAGGCCTTGCCGAGCTCGTCGGGCGTGGCCGCGACCGGGCTGAACGCCGTCGCCGGCTTGCTCTGGAAGAAGCCGAAGCCCTTGGCGAGCTCGCCCGGTATCAGGTTGCGCAGGCTCACGTCATTGGCCAGCATGACCAGGCGGATGCCCTCGATGGCCGCGTCGGCGCTGGTGCCCATCGCGATGTCGCCGGTGACGACGGCGACCTCGGCCTCGAAGTCGATGCCCCAGTCGGTGCTGTCGGCGACGATGGCGTCGCGCGGGCCGAGGAAGTCGTCGCTGCCGCCCTGGTACATCAGGGGATCGGTCCAGAAGCTCGCCGGCATCTCGGCGTTCCTGGCGCGGCGCACGAGCTCGACGTGGTTGACGAAGGCCGAGCCGTCGGCCCACTGGTAGGCGCGCGGCAGCGGCGCCATGCACTTGGCGGGCTCGAACGGAAAGGCGTGGCGCGCCTTGCCGTGCTCGAGCGACGCGGCGAGGTCTTCCAGCTGCGGCGAGAGGAAATTCCAGTCGTCGAGCACCTGCTGCAGGCGCGATGCGATCGCGCTGGCATAGTGGGCTCTCGAGAGGTCGCGCGAGACGACGACGAGCTGGCCGTCGCGCGAGCCGTCCTTGTAGGTGGCGAGCTTCATCGTTGTCGTCCCCGGCGAAATTCTGGCGTGTTGAGCGAGACCGATTGTCGATGCAGGAAGTCGCCCGGGTGGATGCAGCGAATGGGTCGCCCCGGTGGCTTGTCGGCCGGCGCGCGACCGGCAGGCGGAGCGCGCTCGTCGCCTGCGCGCTGGTCGCGCTGCTGATCCACGCCGTGCTCATCGGCGGAGTCAGCGGCTTCGACTTCGGGACGCCCGAAGAGCGGACGGCCATTCCGGTGTCGGTCCGCACGATCGCGCCGGAGCCGCCGATCCCGTCGCCTGACAAGGGTGGCGCAGACATCGTGGCGTTTGCGCAACCTGTTCCGCCGGCGCCCATCGTGATCCCGAAAGCGTCGCCTCGCCCGACCAGAGCGATATCGCCTCCGGCAGAGATCGAAACGCGTGAAGAGAAAGCGGGCGCTCGCATCGAGGACGCTGCGTCTGCACCGGCAGAGGAAGTCCAGACGAGCATGACGGAACTGCCAACCGCCGCGGACACCGGCGTCGCGTCGGCATCGAGCCCGGGCGCTCAAAGCGACTCTGCTCCCCTGCTTGCCGCCGGCGAAGAGCCGCCGCCGGTCTACCGCACCCGCCTGCCACCGCCCGCGACCCTGCACTACCTGGTCCGGCGCGGCATCTGGCAAGGCGCCGGCGAGATCCGCTGGCACCCGGCGGGGGAGACCTACCAGCTCTCGCTCGAGGCGCGGATCGCGGGCCTCACGCTGCTGGTCCAGACGAGCGCCGGCGCGATCGACGCGAACGGCCTCGCCCCGGTCCGCTTCCTCGACCAGCGCGCGCGCCGGCCGGCGCAGGCGGCCAACTTCCGCCGCGACATCGAGCGGATCTCGTTCTCCGGGCCGGCCGTCGAGTGGCCGCTCCTGCCTGGCAGCCAGGACCGGCTCAGCTGGATGATCCAGCTTGCCGCCATCGCAGCCGCCGAGCCCGCGCTCCTCGTCGAGGGCGCAAAGATCTCGATGGTCGTCGTCGGCGCACGCGGCGAGGCGGCGGTGTGGACGCTGCGTTCCGCCGGATACGAGGAGGTCCAGACCGCGCGCGGCACGGTCCATGCCGTCAAGCTCGTGCGTGAGGCCCGCTCGATCTCCGACACCGGCGCCGAGATCTGGCTCGACCCCGCGCGCGACTATTTGCCGGCCCACGCGACGATGCGCAACCGCGAGGGCGGGGCGGAGTACGAGCTCCTGCTCGAGCGCGTCGAGCCGTCCTAGCCCGGTCGTCGCCGGCCTTGCAATCGCGCCCGTGCGCCGCAGTTAGGGGTCAGGAGAGACCACCATGCACATGCTCTACAACTCCGACAGCTTCACCGTCGTTGCCTTCGACATCCCCGGCGCACCCGGCGCCGAAGAGGCCGAAACGCCACGCGGCGGCTTCGAGATCGTCGACAAGTTCGCGCAGAAGGACATCTTCATCGAAGGCGCGATGGCAGAGCAGTTCAAGGCCGGTGTCGAGGCGCTGATGGCCAAGAAGCCCAGCGAGGACGACATCGACGACTACATCGGCGGGTACGCCTCGCTGATGCCGCAGCCGCTCGTCCTGCACTGATCCGCGCTGCTGCCCGACGGTCGCCCGGGCCTCGCTGAAACTTCTCGCGGCGGGAGCCGCGGCCACTTCTCAAGTTCGCCCCCTTCCTGTCGATATGGGAAGGTGTGCGGCAAAGCGAGGTTCGCCGCGCCGCATTGACGCGTTCGAGAGGTTCATGACGGCCGAGCTGATCAATCCAGGGATGCCAGCGGCGATGCCGCCGATCCTGATGCTCGTCTTCGCCGCCGGCGTGGCCAGCCTGGCCGCCTACGTCGCCCTCGACCTGGCGCGCCGCGTCCGCGTCCTGCGCTCGCAGACCGGCGTCCTCTGGCTGATCGGCGCCGCCTTCGCCCTGTCCGTCGGCATCTGGTCGAGCCAGGTCATCGGCGTCGCTGCCGAGCCGCTTCCCTTCGCCGTCGGCTACGACGCCCTCGGCGTCTGCGCCGTGTTCCTCGCGGCGTTGGTCGCCGGCGTCGCCGGGCTCGGAGCGGTCGCCGGCCGGGTCGCGACGCCGGGCCGCGTCGGCTTCGCCGCGGTCGCGCTCGGCGTCGGCGTGGTCGGCACGCACGCGCTCGCGCTGATGCCGATCGGCCTCGTGCCCGGCATCCAGTGGCAGCCGCTGCCGTTTGTCGGCGCCTTTGCCGGCGCTGCGGGCGGCTGCATGGCGGCCCTCGGCGCGTTCTTCCGCGGCGGTGCGCGCACGCGTCCGCTCGACTGGCGCTGGCAGGCGACCTCGGCGCTGGTGCTCGGCGTGAGCCTCGTCGCCAGCCAGCAGCTCGTGATGGGCGCGGCCGGCCTGCCCGACCAGATCGCTTCGGCCCACGCCGACCGGCTGACGTCGACCACGCTGAGCCTGCTCGCGTCGGTCGGCTCGGTCGCGATCCTGCTCGTCGGCCTGCTCTTCTCGGTGCTGGAAGCGAACCTGCGCCGGTCGCTGCGCCGCGCCGAGAGCGAGCTCCAGCGCAGCAGCTTTCGCGATGGCCTCACCGGCCTGCCGAACCGGCTGATGTTCGATGGCCTGCTCGCCCAGGCGGTGCAGGCGGCCGACAAGGACAAGAAGAAGCTCGCCATCCTGTTCGTCGACCTCGACGGCTTCAAGCCGGTCAACGAGTCGCTCGGCCACCTCACCGGCGACCTGCTGCTGCGCGAGATCGCGGCGCGGCTGAAGCGCTTCGCCCGGCCGGAAGACCGCGTCGCCCACCTCGGCGGCGACGAGTACGTGATGCTCGTCGGCGCCGACCCGAACGGCGAGGACGCGGCGATCTTCGCCGAGCGGCTGCAGACCTCGATCGGCGAGCCCTGCCGCATGCACGGCCAGGAGGCGACGGTGTCGAGCTCGATCGGCATCGCGCTCTATCCGGAGCACGGCCCGGTCTCGGAGATCATCGCCAACGCCGAGGCTGCGATGCGCTCCGCGAAGAGCGGCGGCGGCGGCAGCTACGCCTTCTTCGAGCAGCGCATGATGACCGGCGCGCGCGATCAGCTCGATCTCCTGCGCGACCTGCGCCGGGCGCTGGCCGAGGGCCAGTTGCATCTCGTCTACCAGCCGAAGATCCACGCGCCGAGCGGCGAGATCACCGGCGCCGAGGCGCTGATGCGCTGGGAGCATCCGCAGCGCGGCATGGTCGGCCCCGACCTCTTCATCCCGATCGCCGAGCGTTTCGGCCTGATCGGCGCGATCGGCAACTGGCTCATCGACGAGGCCTGTCGTCAGGCCGGCGCCTGGCGTGACGAGGGCCTGCAGATGCGGGTCGCGATCAACCTCTCGGCGCACCAGCTGCGCCACTTCGACCTGGTCGACCGCATCGACGTGGCGCTGCGCCGGCACGAGATCCGGCCCCAGCTGCTGACGTGCGAGATCACGGAATCGGTGGCGATGGAAGACGCGTCGAACGCGATCCGGATGGTCGAGCGGCTGAGCAATCTCGGCGTCAACATCTCGATCGACGACTTCGGCACGGGCTACTCGAGCCTCTCGTACCTGAGGAAGCTGCGCGCCGGCGAGCTCAAGATCGACAAGAGCTTCGTCCTCGATCTCGAGACCAGCGCCGACGCGCGCGCGGTCGTCGACGGCATCGTCAAGCTGGCGCAGGCGCTCGGGCTGAAGGTCGTCGCCGAGGGCGTCGAGTCGGAGGCGCAGCACCAGATCCTGCGCTCCTTCGGCTGCCACGAGCTGCAGGGCTTCCTGTTCGCCCGGCCGATGACGGCGCGGGCGCTGTCGGCCTGGGCGATGGAAGACGTCGGCCCGCGCGCGCTCGAATTCCGCGATTCGC
>JAYTHL010000459.1:0-3092 GCA_043732605.1 Rhizobacter sp.
CCGGATCGAACGAGACGATGGCGAAGGCATTGAAGCGGACCCCGCCGGCATCGTCGTAGCCGCGCCCTTCGATGATCCGGATCGAGCCGCCGAGCATCGGGCCGATGCGCTCGGTCTGGACGAAGGCGAGGCGGCTGCCGTCCGGCTGCAGCACGAACGCCGGCCCGCGCCATGCGCCGTCGAGCATCGCGAAGGCTTTCATCGCGTCGGTCTGGGAGGCGATGAGCGCAGCCGTGTCGGGCTGCTGCGCAGTCGCTGCGACGCAGGTCGCGCCCAGCGCAAAGGCAACGATCAGGGACGGGAACGGATGCATCACGGCTTTCGCAAGGCCGACACAGTCGTCGGCGTCGAGAATTGTGACGCGCTGCACACGCGAGATGCCGCGCCCGGCGCGAGCCGGCCTCGGTACCATGCACGCTGCTTCCGCGGCCTCGCAGGCCGCCCCATCGCCAATGTCAGAACAACAGAACCGGCGCCTTCTCGACGTCGACGTCCCGGCCCAGCCCGAAGTGCTGGTGCAGCTGTCGCTGCTGCTCGCCGAGGACGACGTCGACTTCAACGCGGCGAGCCTGCTCATCAGCTCCGACATGGCGCTCGCCGCGGCCGTGCTGAAGACCGTCAACTCGGCGATGTACGGCCTGCGCGGCCGCGTCCAGAGCGTGCAGCAGGCGATCACCTATCTCGGCACGCGCGAGGTCGCGTCGGTGACCTTCGAGATGGGCTTGCGCGCGGTGTTCCCGCCGGCGCCCGAGCTCGAGCCGCTCTGGGAGCGTGCCCGCGTGCGCGGCCTGCTCATGGGCCGGATCGCCGCATCGCTCGGCGTCGATGCCTGGGCCGCGCACTCGGCGGGCCTGTTCGAGGAATGCGGCAAGGCGGTCATGTTCCGACACGCCACCGAGCGCTACAGGCCGATGCTGCTCAAGGCCAAGAACGACGAAGAGCTGCTGATGCTCGAGCACGACCAGTTCGGCGTCAGCCACGACACGCTCGGTGCGGCCCTTTGCGAAAGCTGGGGCCTCGCGCCCCAGGCCGTCGACAGCGTGCGATACCACGTCATCGTCAACAGCACGCTCGAGCTGCCGATGAACATCCCGCGCCGGGCGATGTGCGCGATCTCGGCGCTGGCGCATGCGCTCATGACCGATCCCGACACGCTCGACGACGTCGCGCGCAAGGTCGCGCCGCAGGCCGACCTCGATCCGCTGCTCGCGCAGCGGGGCGCGCGCAAGGTGCAGGAGCAGATCGAGATGGCGGTCGAGCGCGCGAAGAGCGACTAGAGGAGATGAAGCCCCCACGCTCCTTCGTCGCTGCCCCCCGCGGGGGGGCGGCCGGCCTTGGGGCGGCCCGGCGGCCGGCCGGCCGCGAATAGTCTCAGTCGACCTTCGCGCCCGAGGCCTTCACCACCGCGCTCCACTTCGTCGTCTCGGCGGCGATGAATCGGCCGAAGTCGGCCGGCGACATGCCGCCCGGCACCGCGCCCTGCGACAGCAGCCGCTCCTTCAGCGCCGGCGAGGCCAGCGCCTTGGCGGTCTCCTGCTGGACGCGGTTGACGATCTCCGCGGGCGTTCCGGCCGGCGCGAGCAGCCCGAACCACGAGCTCGCCTCGAAGCCCTTGACCGGACCGGCCTCGGCCACCGTCGGCACGTCGGGCAGGGCGGCGCTGCGCTGGCTGCTGGTGACGGCGAGCGCGATCAGCTTGCCGGACTTGATCTGCTGCAGGGCAGACGGCAGGTTGTCGAACATGACGTCCATCGTGCCGCCGATCAGGTCGAGCAGCGCCGGGCTCGAGCCGCGGTATGGAAAGTGGACCATGAAGGTTCCGGTCATCGTCTTGAAGAGCTCGCCGGCGAGGTGGATCGACGTGCCGTTGCCACTCGACGCCATGTTGAGCTTGCCCGGATGGGCGCGCGCGTAGGCGATGAACGAGCGCACGTCGGTGATGCCGTCGGCGGCGGCCTTGGCAGGGTTCATCACCATCACGTTGGGCACGCCGGCGACGAGCGTGATCGGCGCGAAGTCCTTCACCGCGTCGTATGGCATCTTCGGATACAGCGACGGGTTGATCGCCTGCGTGCCGACCGTGCCCATCACCAGCGTGTAGCCGTCGGCGGGCGACTTGGCGACGGCATCGGCGCCGATGTTGCCGCCGGCGCCGGCCCGGTTCTCGACGATGAAGGTCTGGCCGAACGCCTTGCCGAGCTCGGGCGCGAGCGCGCGCGCCAGGATGTCGGTCGTGCCGCCGGGCGCGAACGGGACGACGATCCGGACCGGCTTGGTCGGCCACGCGCCCTGCGCGTGCAGCCAGCGCGGCGCGACCGTGGCGGCGCCGAGGGCGACGAGCGAGCGACGACGAACGGTCATGGAATCAGCGCCTCGCGCCCCGACGGGAGCGCCCGCGCCAGTGTCGCGACACGGCCCGCGACGACCAAGAGGACTTGCCCGATGCACGACCGCGCTTGCGGACAAAGAAGGAGGAGCGGGACGACAGGCTCGGCGCTGGCTCTCGAACAGCCCCGATACGCCCGCTCCTCCTGGACAGCGCTCGGTCGGCGGAGCGAGGGCTCCGTCAGACCGGCGCCAGGCGCAAGCGAGTGGGATTCACTGGCTCGCGTCCGGCACGGCGTCCGAAAACTGTGGTCCGTGGTTCAGCGCGTGTCGCCGGGGCGGCCGAACAGCGACAGCTGACGCGTCACTTGCGAGGCGCGTGCCAGGATGCGCGGGCGCTGCGCCAGCGCGTCGAGCGTGGCGGGCTGGGTGCGAACAACGCCATTCGACTTCGACATCAGCGGCGCGGCGGCGGGGCGGTGGGTGAGCATGGTCGTCGCGTCGCGTCAGAAGGGCATCGCGGCCGGGCGTTCGTCGCGGCCGGGCCAGCCGACGACGTGCTCGACCAGCGAGGCGTCGAACGAATCGCTGATCTCCATCCAGCCCGACGTGCGCGACGACGGTGCGCGTTGCGGCGTGGCGCCGCCGAGGCGGAGCAGCGACGAGGCGCCGCCGTGGCAGCGCGGGCCGAGCGGCCGGCGCGAGGACGAAGCGAGCGGGTACGGGCGGCGGGCAGCGGACATCGGACGGCTTTCGAAGGGTTGCGC
>JAYTHL010000460.1:0-3088 GCA_043732605.1 Rhizobacter sp.
TTTCTTCGATCTCCTTCGTCAGACTTCGAGCGGTCCGCGCGCCTCGGCGCTGGCGAGGGCCCGCGTCGCCACCGGGCCGTCGACCTGACCGACGCGAAAGGCGTCCGCGGCCGCCGCCGCGTGTCGCTCTGCGGTGTCGGCGTCGTCCCGCGCGCGGCCGAGGTTCGCGGCCTCGACCTGGACCAGGCCGCGTTCGAGAGCTGCGCACTGGCCGTCTTCGGCGCTGCAAAGCGCCAGCGCCAGCGCCTCTTCGGCAGCCGGCAGATCGCCGGTCGCGCGCAGGACGGCGGCGCGGCAGCGCATCGCCCGCGCACGCAATGTGGCCGACAGCCCCGGACCGCCGTCGACAAGCCGCTGCGCTTCGGCGAGCGCGTCCTCGAAGCGGCCGCCGGCGACCTGGGCCAGCAGTCGCGCCCCGGCGCGGCTCGCCGCGGCCACCGTGGCCTCGGACCGGCCAGCGGCTTCGGCGTCGGCGCGCGCGACGTGGGCGAGCGCCGCCTCGCCGCGGCCGGCGAGGGCGCAGGCGAAGGCGCGGTTCGTCGCCAGCGAGATGCCTTCGTCGGTGATGCCGTGGCCGAGGCCGCGGTGGATCGCCTCGGCCTGCGCCAGCAGCGCCTCGGCCTCGTCGGCGTGGCCGCCCAGGACCAGCGCGTGGGAGAGCGTCGTCATCACGACGCGGACGCGCTCGGTCTCGCCGGCGTCGAGCGAGCGCTGGTCGGCGAGCAGCTGGCGCAGCATCACCGCGGCGTCGCGCGGCCGGTGATTGAACGACAGCGCATCGGCATAGGCGCGCTCGACCCAGAGCAGCGCAGGGTGCGGCCGGAGCGCGCCGAAGGCCTCGCGGGCGATCGCGAGCGCGGGCTCGATCGCCGCCAGCGACTCGCGCTGCCGGCCGAAGTGCCTGTAGGTGTTGGACAGCGCCGCCCGCGTGAACAGCGCAACCTCGCTCGATTCGCCCAGACGCAGGCGCGCAATCTCGACCGCCTCGTGCAAGGCCTCCATCGCCTCCGCTTCGCGGCCGCGCTTGGTGTGGACGAAAGCGGTGCTGCGCAGCGCCTGCACGAACAGCGCCGGCTCGGCCTGCTGGAGCGCGCGGGCATCGCGCAGGAGCGTCGGCAGCACCTGCTCGGAGACCCTGAGCTCGCCGGTGGAGTTCGCCGCCTCGACGAGGCGCCAGCGCGCCTGCAGCGTGAGGCGATGGCGGGCGCCGAGCGCGCGTTCGCAGAGCGTGACGGCGCGGGGAAGCCAGGCAAGCCCGGCCTTGACCTCGCCGAGCTCGTTGAGGCTGGCGCCGATCAGGGCGCCGAGCTCGGCCGCCACTTCGGGCTGCGCGGCAAGATCGCTCTCGACCCGTTGGGCGGCCGACTGCAGCAGGTCGACCGCCGTCACCGAGCCGCCCTCGCCGCTGCGCGGCACGGCCTGCGTGAAGATCGACGCGACGAAGGCAGTGACCTGCTCGGCGCGCTCGAGCGCGGCGCGCGCGCGGCCGGCTTCGGCGAGCGCGCGGCTGCGCTGCCAGAGCGCGAGCGCGGCGCCGGTGCCGAGCGCGATCTCGACGATCACCTGGGTGTAGGCGCCGCCGAGGATGGCGACGACCGTCACCGCGGCGATCGCCGTGACACCCTTGTTGCGTCGGATCCAGCGCCCGGCACGGTAGGCGAAGGCATCGGGCCGTGCCAGGACCGGCTCGCCGCGCAGGTGGCGTTCGAGGTCGTCGGCGAACGCGTCGATCGTCGCGTAGCGATCGCGGCTCGCGGCGGCGAGCGCGCGCCCGACGATGGCGTCGAGGTCGCCGCGCAGCTGGCGCGCGACCAACGGATTGACGGCGACGTCGCTCGGCCGGCGCAGCTCGGCGTCGGCGACCGCCTGGGCGAGGGCCAGCGCCGACAGTCCCTTCTCGCGCCGATAGGGCCGGTCGCCGGCGAGCAGCTCGAACAGGACGACGCCGAGCGAATAGATGTCGGAGGCAGTGCCAATCGCGTCGCCGCGCACCTGTTCGGGCGACGCGTAGTCGGGCGTGAGCGCGCGCCCGCCGGCGACCGTCGCGTCGCTCGGCTCGGTGGCGTCGGCGCCCGGATCGATCAGCTTGGCGACGCCGAAGTCGAGCAGGTGCGCCTGGCCTTCCGCGTCGACCAGGATGTTCGAGGGCTTGAGGTCGCGGTGGACGACCAGCTGGCCGTGTGCGTAGGCGACCGCGCGCGCGACCTGGACGATGAGCTCGATCCGTTGCCTCACCGACAGGCTTCTCGCATTCGCGTAGCCGTCGATCGGCTGGCCGTCGACGAACTCGAGCGCGAGATAGGGCCGGCCGTCGGCGGCGAGGCCGGCGTCGTAGAGGCGGGCGATGTTCGGGTGGGTGAGCGACGCCAGGATGGCGCGCTCGCGCGCCATCCGCTCGGCGAACGAGCCGCGGCCCCAGCTCACGTGCGGCAGCTTCAGGGCCACCCGGCGGGTGAGCAGGCCGTCGGCGCGCTCGGCGAGCCACACCGTCGCCATCCCGCCCTGGCCGATCTCGCGCAGCAGCCGGTACGGCCCGATCTCCTGATCCCGCCCGGGCTGCGTCCGCGCCGCGTCGCGGTCGAGCGCGAAGGTCGCGGTGTCGCGCAGGAAGTCGGCGCCGTCGGCATGCGTGCGCAGCAGCTCTTCGAGCCAGGGCGTGAGCGCCGCGCGCTCCGGGCCGAGCGCGGCGAGCCACGCGCCGTGCTCGCGCGGATCGAGCTCGAGCGCCGTGTCGAGCAGGGCGAAGATCTCGCGCCAGGCTTCGGCGCCCGGCAGCGCCAGCGCGGCGGGAACCGGGATCGGCGCGTTCAACGCAGGCAGGCGTGCAGGAAGAGGCGCGCCTTTTCCCAGTCGCGCGCGACGGTGCGCTCGCCGAGGTTCAGCACGCCGGCGATCTCGGTCATGGTCATGCCGGCGAAGTAGCGCATCTCGACGACCTGCACGAGGCGCGGATCGATGGCCGCCAGCGCCTCGAGCGAGTCGTGCACACGCAGCACCTCGCCGTCGCGCGGATCGGCCGCGGGCAGCGCGTCGGCGTGGTCGAGGTCGACGTGGACGGCGTCGCCGCCGTGGCGCTCGGCGCCGCGCC
>JAYTHL010000461.1:0-3081 GCA_043732605.1 Rhizobacter sp.
CCGTAGGTGAGGACGACGTCGGCGCCGGCCTCCTTGGCCTTGAGCAGCTGGGCCGTCATGTCGACGTCCTTGATGTTGAACTTCTCGACCGCGACGGCCTTCACGCTCTTCAGCGCGAGCGCCTTCTCGAGGTCCTCGCGGCCGAGCTGGCCGTAGTTGGTCGAGTCGGCGAGGATCGCGGGCTTCTTGAAGCCACGGCGGGTGATCGCCTCCTCGACGATCATCGGCGCCTGGATGCTGTCGTGCGCGGCGTTGCGAAAGACGTAGTTCTCGGGATCCTTCTCGAACTGCTTGGTGATGACCGACCCGGTCGCGACGTTGTTCATCACCGGGATCTTGGCTTCCTGGAAGAAGCGCTGCGAGGCGAGCGCCACGCCGGTGTTGATGTAGCCGACGGCGGCGACGACCTTCTCCTTGTTGATCAGTTCCTGCGCGATCTGCACGCCGCGCTCGTTCTTCGATTCGTCGTCGCGCTCGACAAGCTGGAGCTGGCGGCCGAGGACGCCGCCGGCCTTGTTGATCTCGTCGACCGCGAGGCGGACACCGTCGCGCATGCTGACGCCCATCGACGACGAGCCGCCGGTGAACGGACCGTCGACGCCGATCTTGATCGGGTCGGCGGCGAAAGCGAGTTGGGTGGCCGCCGCCAGGGCGAGCGCGCCGGCGAGGCGGGTGAGTCGAATCATGTCTGTCTCCAGGTCGGAATGGCGTGCCCGGACCGTTCCGGGCAAACCGAGGCAATCTAGCATCGGGCGTTTATTCCCGCATCGGTGAATGCCTGAGCGCCCCTCTGGTGCGCGGAGCATCCGGATAATCGCCAAGTGCTGTTCCCCATCAAGTTTCCAGAGGCGCTTCCGGTCTCGGCCCGTCGCGACGAGATCGCCGCCGCGATGCAGGCCCATCAGGTCGTGATCGTCTGCGGCGAAACGGGCTCCGGCAAGACGACGCAACTGCCCAAGATCGCGCTGACCCTCGGCCGCGGCCGCGTCAACGGCGGCGGCTGGATCGGCCACACGCAGCCGCGCCGGATCGCCGCGTCGAGCGTCGCCAAGCGCATCGCCGAGGAGCTGAAGACGCCGCTCGGCGAGGTCGTCGGCTACAAGGTGCGCTTCCAGGATCGGCTGTCGAAGGACGCCAGCGTCAAGTTGATGACCGACGGCATCCTGCTCGCCGAAACGCAGAGCGATCCGCTGCTGCGCGCCTACGACACGATCATCGTCGACGAGGCGCACGAGCGCAGCCTCAACATCGACTTCCTGCTCGGCCATCTGCGCCAGATCCTGCCGCGCCGGCCGGACCTGCGCGTCGTCGTCACGTCGGCGACGATCGATGCCGACCGCTTCGCGAATCACTTCGCGAGCAAGGACGGGCCGGCGCCCGTGATCCAGGTGTCGGGGCGGCTCTATCCGGTGGAGATCCGCTGGCGGCCGTTCGTCGAGGCGCGCGACCACGACGTCGCCGACGCGATCGTCGAGGCGGTCGACGAGCTCTGGCGTGGCGAGGGTGCGGCGGGCTCCGGCGACGTGCTCGTCTTCCTGCCCGGCGAGCGCGAGATCCGCGACGCGGCCGAGCGCCTGAGGAAGTACCACCCGCCCGGGGTCTCCGTGCTGCCGCTCTTCGCGCGGCTGTCGCAGGAGCAGCAGGACGAGGTGTTCGCGCCGCACGCCGCACGCCGCATCGTGATCGCGACCAACGTCGCCGAGACGTCGCTCACGGTGCCCGGTATCCGCTACGTCATCGATGCCGGCACGGCGCGCATCAAGCGCTACAGCTACCGCAGCAAGGTGGAGCAACTGCCGATCGAAGCGGTGAGCCAGGCGGCGGCGAACCAGCGCGCCGGCCGCTGCGGTCGCGTCGCCGACGGCATCTGCATCAGGCTCTACGACGAGGCAGATTTCGCGGCGCGACCGAAGTTCACCGACCCGGAGATCGTGCGCTCGTCGCTCGCCGGCGTGATCCTGCGCATGCAGTCGCTCGGCCTCGGCAGCGTGGAGGACTTCCCGTTCCTCGAAGCGCCGCCGAAGCGCGCGATCGCCGACGGCTGGCAGCTCCTCAACGAGCTCGGCGCGAGCGACGAGCAGAACGTCATCACGCCGATCGGCCACGAGCTCGCGCGGCTGCCGCTCGACCCGCGCATCGGCCGGATGATCCTGGCCGCGCGCGATCGTCAGGCACTCGCCGAAGTGCTGATCGTGGCGAGCGCGCTCAGCGTGCAGGACGTGCGCGACCGGCCGATCGAGCACCAGCAGGCCGCCGACCAGGCGCACGTGAAGTTCGACGACGAGAAGTCGGAGTTCCTCGGCACGCTCAAGCTCTGGGCCTGGCTCGAGCAGTCGCGCGGCGGCCACGGCGAGCACCGGATCTCGTCACGCAAGCACGAGCAGCTCCTGCGCGAGAACTTCATCTCGCCGCGGCGCGTGCGCGAGTGGCGCGACATCCACTCGCAGCTGCTCTCGGTCGTCACCGAGCACGGCTGGCGGCTCAACACGAGCGCGCCGACGTTCGAGCAGCTCCATCTCGCGATCCTGGCCGGCCTGCTCGGCAACATCGGCGTGAAGAGCGACGAGGACGAGTCGTACCTCGGCGCGCGCGGCATCCGCTTCTGGCGCCATCCGGGCTCGCGCCTGTCGAAGAAGCCGGGCAAGTGGATCGTCGCCGCCGAGCTCCTGGAGACGACGCGGCTCTATGCGCGGGGCATCGCGAACATCGACCCGAAATGGCTGCCTTCGCTCGCCGGGCATCTCATCAAGACGCAGCTGCTCGAGCCACATTGGGAGAAGAAGGCGGCGCAGGTGACAGCGCTCGAGCGCGCGACGCTCTACGGCCTCGTCATCTACGCCAACCGGCGCGTTGACTTCGCGACCGTCGATCCCGCCGCGGCGCGCGAGATCTTCATCCGCGAGGCGCTCGTCAACGGCGAATGGGACACGAAGCTGCCGTTCGCTGCCGCCAACCGCAAGCTGATCGCACAAGTCGAGGAGCTCGAGCACAAGGCGCGGCGCCAGGACGTGCTCGTCGACGACGAGCTCATCTTCGCGTTCTACGACCAGCAGCTGCCCGCCGACGTGCACGGCGGCCACA
>JAYTHL010000462.1:0-3075 GCA_043732605.1 Rhizobacter sp.
GCGTGGCGCAACGTGGCCGAGCCACGGCCGTTGCTCGTCGTCGTGCCGCGCCATCCGCAGCGCTTCGAGACCGTGGCCGATCTCGTCATCGCCGCCGGCTTCAAGCTCGTCCGGCGCAGTACATGGGAGGCGATGCCACCAGCGTCCGATGCGGCCGCCGACGTCTGGCTCGGCGACTCGATGATGGAGATGGCCGCCTACTACGCGCTCGCCGACATCGCCCTGCTCGGCGGCAGCTTCCTGCCGCTCGGTGGCCAGAACCTGATCGAGGCGGCTGCCTGCGGCTGCCCGATCGTGATGGGACCGCACACCTTCAACTTCGCCGACGCGGCGATGCTCTCGCTCGCGGCCGGCGCGTCGGTGCGCGTCGAGACGATGGCCGACGGCGTCGCGGTCGCGATCGCCGAACTCGGCAGCGAGACGCTCGCGCGCCAGGCGCAGGCGGCGCTCTCGTTCGCCGGTTCGCATCAGGGCGCGGCCGCGCGCAGCGCCGCGGCCATCGCCGCGATCCTCAGGCCCGCAGGAGCCCGATCGGCGTGACGCTCTCGCTCGCAGGGAAGACGCTGACTGCAGAGGAGGAGACATGGTCGTTCGTGTTCCGATGCCATGGATTCTTCGCGTGCCGCGTCAAGACGGGCTGTGCCGCGGGTCAAGAAATGTTCAGGGCACGGGACAACTCGGCACAAAAAAATGGGCTCCGAAGGAGCCCTCTCCTTCCTCCCGGAGGAAGGAGAGCGAAGCCGGGAAGGAGCAGTCCCATCAAGGCGACATCCCGCTCTACTTCACGAGCAACCGATCAATGGCGAGGATGTCGCTCGGCGTGAGCCTTCCCGCTGCTTGACGCAGCCGCAAGGTGCTCAGCAACACGTCGTACCTCGCGCGTGCGAGGTCGCGCTTGGTCTGGTACAGCTGGCTCTGCGCGTTGAGCACGTCGACGTTGACGCGGATGCCGACGCGGTAGCCGAGCTGCGTCGCCTCGAGCGCGAGCTGGCTCGACGCTTCGGCCGCTTCCAGCGCCTTCACCTGCGCTGCGCCCGACTGCAGCGTGTAGTAGGCCTGGCGCGTCGTCTGGATCACGGCCCGGCGCGCGGCCTCGAGGTCGTTGCGCGAGCGCTCTTCGAGGACGAGCGTTTCCTTGATCCGGTTCTGGATCGAGCCGCCGGTGTAGAGCGGCAGGTTGAACTGGACGCCGACGCTGGCGCCACTGTTGTAGCCCGTGATGCCGGAGGCGATCGTCGCGTGTCCGCTCTGCAGCGAGGCGACGGCGTCGACCGTCGGCAAGGCCTGGGCGCGCGCCTTCTCGGTCTCGAGCTGGGCGATGTCGTAGGCGACGCGGGCGCGGCGCACGGCCGGATGCTCGTCGGCCGCGCGGTTGACGAGCTCGTCGACCGGCGTCGACGCCGTCGCCGGCAGCGCCATCGGGATCGCCAGCTGCGACGGCTGGACGTTGGTGCGGCCGACCAGCTGGTCGAGGGCGATGCGCTTGGTGACGAGGTCGTTGTCGGCGGCGATCTCTTGCGCGGTCGCGAGGTCGAAGCGCGCCTGCGCCTCGCGCGTGTCGGTGATCGTCGCCGTGCCGACCTCGAAGTTGCGCTTGGCCGAGGCGAGCTGCTCGGCGATCGCGGTCTTGTTGGCGCGCGTCGTCTGCAGCGTGTCCAGCGCGCCGAGGACGTCGAAGTAGGCCTGGCTGACGCGCAACATGAGGTCCTGCTCGGCGGTGTCGAGGTCGGCCAGCGATGACTCGAGCGTGCGCTCGGCCTGCGCGATCGTTACCTGGTTGCCGCGGTTGAAGAGCGGCTGGCGGCCGGCGAGCGTCGCCGCGATCGAGTTGCTGCCGTAGTTGCCGCCGACGGCCGGCCGGTTCTCGCCGCGCCCGCCGCTGCCCGAGAGCGAGGCGTTCGGGCGCATCAGCGCCTTCGACTGCTCGACGCGATACGGCGCCGAATCGGCCAGCGCGCGCGCCGAGAGATAGGTCGCGTCGTAGGCGTGGGCGGCCTCGTAGAGCTCGAGCAGCGAATCGGCACGCGCCGCCTGCGGCCATGCGCCCGCGACGAGGCTCAGCGCCACCGTCGCGGCATGCAGCGGTGTCGGGCGTCGGCGGCGGACGCGGCCGGGCGCGTTGGTCGGATCGATCTCCACGGGCATGGGGCTTCCTTGCGATGCGTGACGCGTCGCGCGCTAGTAGCGCGCGACGGACGGATCGACGTCCTGCGACCAGGCGTCGATGCCGCCGGCGAGGTTATAGACGGACTCGAAGCCCGAGCGCTCCAGGAATGCGACGACCTGCGCGCTGCGGGCGCCGTGATGACAGATACAGACGACAGGCTGCGCCGGATCGAGCTCGCCGAGCCGGGTCGGGATCTCGCGCATCGGCACGAAGACTGTGCTCGCGCCCGGGGCGGCGATGGCCGCCTTGGCGATCTCCCACGGTTCCCGCACGTCGAGGAACACGACCGGAAGCGCATCGCCAGCGTGCGCCGCGGCGAGGGCGAGCGCGGCCGGCCCGGACAGTTGCTGCATCGCGAGGCCGCAGACGCGTTGCGTCAGAACGTGAAGCGGCTGGGCTCGCCGAAGCCGGCGAGGCGGGGCGCGACCGTGTCGAACAACTCGACGGTCGAGTGACCCGCTTCCGATCCGCGCGTGACGAGCACGGCCCGCATGATCGGCAGCTGGCCGACGACGGCGACCAGGCGTCCGCCGGGCTTGAGCTGGGCGAGCAGCAGGCGCGGCACTTCGGCGACCGAGCCCGAGAGCACGATGACGTCGAACGGTCCCTCGACCGGCAGGCCGGCCGATGCGTCGGCCTCGACGACGGTGGCGTTGAGCACCCAGGCGCGCTTCAGGTTGGCGGCGGACATGCGCGCGAGCTCGGGATGGAGCTCGAGCGTCGTCACGTGCTGGGCCCGATGGGCGAGGAGGGCGGCCATGTAGCCCGAGCCGGCTCCGACCTCGAGGACGCGCTCGTGGCGCTGCACGCCGAGCTCCTGCAGCAGGCGTGCCTCGACCTTCGGCTCGAGCATCGACTGGCCGTCGGGCAGCGGCACCTGGGTGTCGACGAAGGCCATCGAGCGGTAC
>JAYTHL010000463.1:0-3063 GCA_043732605.1 Rhizobacter sp.
GCCGCTCGCTCCAGCCCATCAGCCGCGCGCGTGCGTCACCCCGCCGTCGACGACGAGCGTCGAGCCCACGACGTAGTCGCCTGCCCGCGACGCGAGATAGATCGCGGCGCCGGCCATGTCCTCGTCGCGGCCGACGCGGCGCGCCGGGATGCGCTTGGCCACTTCGTCGCCGTGGTCGCGCGCGACGCGGTTCATGTCCGAGGCAAACGCGCCGGGAGCGATCGCGGTGACGACGATCCCGTCCTCGATCAGGCGCAGCGCCATGCGCCGCGTCATGTGGATGAGCCCGGCCTTGCTCGCCGCGTACGAATAGGTCTCCTGCGGGTTGACAGACACGCCGTCGATCGAGGCGATGTTGATCACCTTGGCCGGCCGCTCCTCGCTCGCCGCCGCCTTGAGCGCGCCGTGCAGCGCCTGAGTGAGGAAGAACGGCGTCTTCAGGTTCAGGTCGACGACCTTGTCCCAGCCCTTCTCGGGGAAGGTGTCGAAGCTCTCGCCCCAGGCAGCGCCGGCGTTGTTGACGAGGATGTCGAGGCGCGGCTCGCGCGCGCCGAACGCGGCGACGAGCGCGGCGATGCCGTCCATCGTCGAGACGTCGGCCGGCAGCGCGATGCATTCGCCGTGCGCCGAGAGCTCGGCGGCGGTGGCCGCGCACGCCTCGGCCTTGCGCGAGGACACGTAGACTCGCGCGCCCTGGGCCAGGAACCCGGCGGCGATCATGCGGCCGATGCCGCGCGAGCCGCCCGTCACGAGGGCCACCCGCCCCTGCAAGGAAAAGAGATCATTCATGCGTGTGTGCTCCCTGAGAGTCTGTCCGTGAAGAACTGCTTTCAAGCCTACACCCCGGCCCGCGGCCCGCGCCGCCGGGCACATCCGTTGCCCGGCTGACCGCCGCGCCCCATCGACCCGCATACCGACCTCACGATGGCCACTGCACCTTCCACGATCGAGATCGACGCGCGCCTTCTGCGCGACTGGCCGCTGCCCGAGCCCGGCGCCCTCGCCGACCGGGAAGAGCGCGGCTCGCTCCTCGTCGTCGCGGGCAGCCGCGAGTCGCCGGGCGCTGCGTCGCTCGCCGGCATCGCCGCGCTGCGTGCCGGCGCCGGCAAGCTCGTCGTCGCCACGGCCACGTCGATGGCCAGCGGTTTCGCGCTCGCGCATCCCGAGGCGCGCATCGTCGGCCTGCCCGAGACCGACGCCGGCGGCCTCGCGCCCGAAGGCCTGGCGCGGCTCGAGACGCTGCTGAACCAGGCAGACGCGGTGCTGATCGGCCCGGGGCTGATGGACGCCGCCGCGACGCGCGCGTTCGCCCGTCGCGCGGTCAAGCGCGCGACGCGCGCCGCGTTCGTCCTCGACGGACTCGCGATGGAGCTGATCGTCGACGTGCGCCGGTTCGAGCGGCCGCTGCTGCTGATGCCGCACCTCGCCGAGATGGCGCGGCTCCTCGGCCTGCCCGCCGACCAGGTCGCCGCCGAGCCCGAGCGCCATGCGCGCGAGGCCGCGACGCGCTGGAACGCGGTGGTCGCGCTGAAAGGACCGAGCACCTTCGTCGCGACGCCTGACGGCGGCTGCTGGTGCCACGTCAGCACGCACGTGGGCCTCGCGACCTCGGGCTCGGGCGATGCGCTGGCGGGAATCGTCGCCGGCCTCGTGACGCGCGGCGCGCCGCTGGCGCAGGCCGCCGCCTGGGGCGTGGCGCTGCACTCGCGCGCCGGCCGCGCGCTGGCCGAGCGCATCGGACCGATCGGATATCTCGCGAGCGAGCTCGCCATCGAAGTGCCGCGGCTGATGCAGCGGCTCGCCCACTAGTCCCACCGGCACTGCGAAGGAGCGGCGATGAAGTCCGGGTTGAAGCCCTACTTCGGCAAGCGCGACTTTCGCGTCACGAGCGAGCCTCGGGGCGGCACCGCATCGACGGGCGCGCTCTCGTTCGTGATCCAGAAACATGCCGCGAGCCATCTGCACTACGACTTCCGCCTCGAGCTCGACGGCACGCTGAAGAGCTGGGCCGTGCCCAAGGGGCCGAGCCTCGATCCGGCCGACAGGCGCATGGCCGTCCACGTCGAGGACCATCCGATCGACTACGGCGGCTTCGAGGGCGTGATCCCGAAAGGCCAGTACGGCGCCGGCACGGTGATCGTCTGGGACAACGGTACCTGGGAGCCGGTCGGCGATCCGCAGGCCGGCTATCGCGATGGCAAGCTCAAGTTCGTCCTGCACGGCCACAAGCTCGCGGGCGGCTGGACGCTCGTGCGCATGCACGGACGCGGCGACGAGCGACAGGAGCCGTGGCTGCTCATCAAGGAGCGCGACGACGCGGCGCGGCCGGCGGCGGAATACAGCGTCGTCACGGCCGAGCCTGGCAGCGTGCTGTCGGACATGACGATCCCCGATGCGGCCGCGCCGGCGAAGAAGGTCGCCCGCGCGAAAGCCAAGGCCGCGCCGATTGCGGCGAAAGCAGCAACCAAGAAGGTCGCCGCGAAGGCCGTCAAGCCAGTCGATCCGGCCGCGGCCGACGCGACCATCGAAGGCATCCGCATCAGCCATCCCGACCGCGTCATCGATGCCAGCACCGGCATCACCAAGCTCGAGATCGTCCGGTACTACCTCGATGCGGCGAAGCTGATCCTGCCGCATCTCGTCGAGCGCCCGGTGTCGCTGGTGCGCGCGCCGACGGGCATCGCCGGCCACGTGATCTTCCAGCGCCACGCCGGCACGCTGCGCATCCCGGGGCTGCGCGAGCTCGATCCCAAGATCGCTCCCGAGCTCGAGCCGATGATCGAGATCGATTCACTCCCCGCGCTGATCGGCGCGGCGCAGGCCAACGTCATCGAGCTCCACACCTGGAACGCGACGACGCGCGACACGACGCGGCCCGACCGCATCGTCTTCGACCTCGACCCGGGCGACGGCCTGGCGTGGAAAGCGATGCAGGAAGGCGCTGCGCTGACGCGATCGCTGCTCGACCGGCTCGGCCTCGCGAGCTTTCTGAAGACGAGCGGCGGCAAGGGGCTGCACGTCGTCGTGCCGATCACGCCGAAGGACGACTGGGACGCCGTCAAG
>JAYTHL010000464.1:0-3059 GCA_043732605.1 Rhizobacter sp.
TACGTGGTCACGCTCGACAGCGACACCCGCCTGCCGCCCGGGCGCCTGCGCGATCTCGTCGGCGTCGCCGCGCATCCGCACAACCAGCCGCGCCTCTCGGCCGACGGCAAGCGGGTCGAGCACGGCTACGGCATCCTGCAGCCGCACGTCGCGACACCGTTGCCCGACCCAGAACAGGTCACGCTTTACCACTGGCTCTTCGCCGGCCAGCCGGGCATCGATCCGTACAGCACGGCGAGTTCCGAGGTCTACCAGGACGTCTTCGGCGAAGGCACGTTCGCGGGCAAGGGCTTGATCCACGTCAAGGCGATGCACGCCGTCCTCGGCGGCCGGCTGCCGCAGGGCGCGGTGCTGAGCCACGACCTGCTCGAAGGCTCGGTCGCGCGTTGCGCTGCGGTCACCGATGTCACGGTGATCGAGGACGCGCCCTTCCACGCCGACGTCGCCGCCTCGCGCGTGCACCGCTGGACGCGCGGCGACTGGCAGCTCCTGCCGTTCCTGATCCACGCCGGGCGCTGGCGGCTGCGCGCCGTCAACCGCTGGAAGATGCTCGACAACCTGCGCCGTTCGCTGGTCGCGCCGATGTCGCTCGCGCTGCTCGTCTTCGCGCTGGCGAGCGGCACCGTCTCGCCGTGGGCGGCCCTGGCGCTGGTCGCCTTCGCTTTCGCCGGCGGGCCGCTGATGGGTGCGCTCGCCGGGCTCGCGCCGAGCCGCGACGACATCGCGATGGTCCACTTCTATCGGCAGGCCTTCGCCGATCTCGGCCGTGCCCTCGCGAGCGGCGCGTGGCTTCTGGCGCAGCTGCTGCAGCTCGCGCTGATGTCGATCGATGCCATCGTGCGCGCCCTCTATCGCCTCCTGGTCAGCCGGCGCGGCCTGCTCGAATGGACCACCGCGGCAGCGGCGCAGGCGGCAGCGACGACCGACCTCGTCGCCCTTGTGCGCAAGCATTGGGGCGCACCGCTCGTGGCCGTGGTGCTCTGGGTCGCGCTGCTCGCGGGCGGCACGTCGTTCCCCATGCTCGCTTCGCTGCTCTGCCTCATCTGGGCGCTGGCACCGGTGTGGACCTGGTGGGTGAGCCGGCCGCGACCGCAGCGTCGCGTCGACGCGCTCTCGCTCGACGATCGCAGCTTCCTGCACGACGTCGCCCGCGACACGTGGCGCCTGTTCGAGCGCTGCGTCGGCGCCGAAGACCGCCACCTGCCGCCCGACAACCTGCAGGTCACGCCCAACGACATCGTCGCCCACCGCACGTCGCCGACGAACATCGGCCTGTACCTTCTCGGCACCGCATGCGCGAACCGATTCGGCTGGATCGGCGGCGTCGAGATGATCGAGCGCATGGAAGCGACCCTGGCGACGCTCGCGACGTTGCCGCGTCACCGCGGCCACTTCCTCAACTGGTACGACACGCGCACCGGCGAGCCGCTCAATCCGCAATACGTCTCGACCGTCGACAGCGGCAACCTGTGCACGCATCTCCTCGCCGTCGCCGAGGCCTGTTTGGCGTCGTCCGCCGCGCCGCTCGACGACGCCGCGCAAGGCTTGGCGCTGCGCGCTTCCGCGGCGCGGATCGCGGCCTTGCGCGTCGCCGCCGGCGCGACGATCGGCGGCAGCGCGACCGGTGGCGTGCTGGCGATGCGCGTGCCGCTCGCCGAGATCGCGAACGACGCGCGCCGCGTCGCGGCGCTGGTCGAGGCAGCGATCGCCGAGACCGCCGGGTCGGCGCAGACCGGCACTGACGACGCCGCACCGACGCCCGCGCAGCAGCTCGCCTGGGCGCTCGCCGACCACCTGGCGACGATGCGATCGGCACTGCGCGATGCTGCTGCGGCTGGATCCGCGAGCGCGCTCTCGGCACGACTGAACCGCATCGCCGCGACCTGCCGCGCACTCGCCGAAGAGCCCGACTTCGGCTTCCTGTTCGACCGCAAGCGCCGTCTTTTCCACATCGGCTTTCGCGTCTCCGAGCACCAGCTCGACAGCGGCTTCTACGACCTGCTCGCGTCCGAGGCGAGGGCCACGGGCCTGTGGTCGATCGCCAAGGGCGACGTGCCTGCGGCGCACTGGTCGGCGCTGGGGCGGCCGTTCTACGCCGTCGGCGAGCTCGCCGGCCTGCGCTCGTGGTCGGGCTCGATGTTCGAGTACCTGATGCCGACGCTGATCCTCGACGAGCCCTGGGGCAGCGTGCTGCACAGCGCGGCGCAGGCGGCGGTGCACGAGCACATCGCCTTCGCGCGCGAGCGCCACGTGCCGTGGGGCATCTCGGAGTCGGCGTACGCGGCGAGCGACCACACGCTGGCCTACCAGTACGCGCCGCAAGGCGTACCGCGGCTCGCGTTGCGCCGCACGCCCGCCGACGAGCTGGTGATCGCGCCCTACGCGACCGCGCTCGCGGCCCAAGTCGCGCCGCACCGCGCCGCCGCCAATCTGCGCCGGCTCGAGCTGGCGCGCGCACGCGGCCGCTACGGTTTCATCGAGGCGCTCGACTTCACGCCGTCGCGCCAGTCGGGCGCAGAGGGCGTCGTTCGCGTCAGCACATTCATGGCCCACCACCAGGGCATGAGCATCGTCGCCCTGGCCAACGTGCTGCTCGCCGGCGCGCCGCGCCACTGGGGCATGGGCGACGCGCGCATCGAGGCGGTCGCGTCGCTCCTGCACGAGCGCGCGCCGCGCGAAGTGCCGCCGCTGCGCGAGCCGCCGGCGAGCGTCACCTCGGGCTTGTTGCAGCGGCGCGCGCCCGGCATGTTCCGCGAAGTCGCGCCGGGCATGAACGCGATCGAGCCGACGCACCTGATGTCGAACGGCCGCTACGCCGTCGCGCTGCGCGCCAACGGCGCGGGCCAGAGCCGGTGGGGCAACGTCACCGTCTCGCGGGCGCGCGACGACGCGCTGCGCGACGCGTTCGGCTGGTTCTTCCATCTGCGCTGGGATCGGCAGCCGCGCCCGATCTCTCTGACCCAGCATCCGGCGCCCGATCCGGCCGCGCACTACCACTGCAGCTTCCACGCCGATCGCGTCGCCTTCGCCGCGACCTGGCCCGAGATCGAGGCGACGAC
>JAYTHL010000465.1:0-3058 GCA_043732605.1 Rhizobacter sp.
CGCGGCGCTCATCGGCGAGAGCTCGCTCATCTTCAGGACCGCAGTGTTGCCGAGCGCCAGGCACGGCGCGACCTTCCACGTCGCCGTCATGAACGGCACGTTCCAGGGAGAGATCAGCGCACACACGCCGACCGGATGGAAGAGTGTGTAGTTGAGGTGCGTCGGCGTCGGATAGGTGTGGCCGTCGACGCGCGTGCAGATCTCGGCGAAGTAGTGGAAGTTGTCGGCGGCGCGCGGCACGAGCTGCTTTCGCGTCTGCGAGATCACCTGGCCGGTGTCGCGCGTCTCGGTCTCGGAGATGGCCGGCACTTCGGCGGCGATGAGATCGCCGAGCTTTCGCATCAGCTTCGCGCGGTCGGCTGGCGCACGCGCAGCCCACGCCGGGAACGCCGCCTTCGCCGCCGCGACCGCCGCGCCGATCTCGGCGGCGCCGCCGCGCGCGACCTCGGCGAGCACCTGCTGCGTCGCCGGATCGACGGTCTCGAAATACGTGCGGCTCTCGACGGCGCGGCCATCGATCAGGTGCTGGATCCTCATGTCGTTTCCTTGCTCGCGGCGTTCGCCTGCGCATCGCCGCGGCCGAACACGTCGTCGCCGACGATCGTGTTCATCAATCGGCCGATGCCTTCGATCTCGCACACGACCTCGTCGCCGACGGCGACGTCGACGACGCCTTCCGGCGTGCCGGTCAGGATGACATCGCCCGTGTCGAGGGTCATGAAGGCGCTCAGGTATTCGATCAGCACGTCGATGGCGAAAACGAGGTCGCGCGTGTTGCCGGTCTGCGTCTCGCGCCCGTTGATGAACGTGCGCAACGCGAGGTGCGGCGGCGACGGCACGTCGGCGGCGTCGACCAGCCACGGTCCGAGCACGGTCGCGCCATCGCGGTTCTTCACGCGCAGGTTCGGCCGGTACCAGTTCTCGAGATAGTCGCGGATCGCGTAGTCGTTGGCGACGGTGTAGCCGGCGACGTGCTCCATCGCCCGGATGCGCGCGACGCGACGCGCCGGCTTGCCGATGACGACCGCGAGCTCGCACTCGTAGTGCATGAAGGTCGCGCCGGCCGGCCGTCGCGTCTGGCCGCGATGGCCGATCAGCGCGCCTGGCCCCTTGAGGAAGACGAGCGGCTCGTCCTGCGCCTTGAACGAGAGCTCCTTCGCGTGGTCGGCGTAGTTGAGGCCCAGGGCGATGACGTTGCCGACCTCGAACGGCGCCAGCCAGACAACGGCATCTTCGGCGACGACGCGGCCGTCGGCGAGGCGGACGAACCCGTCGCACGCCGCGGGTGTCGCGTCGTGGATCGCGCCCGACCAGGCGACGCGGGCGCGCTTCACGCGGGCACCCGGTCGTCGTGGACGACGCGCAGGTCGAGCCGGCCGAGCCGGTCGGCCTCGACGGTCACGCGTGCGCCTGCATGCACCCGCGGCGCGCCGGGCGGGCTGCCGGTGAAGAGCACGTCGCCCGGCGACAGCGTCATGAAGTCGCTGATCTCGGCGAGCAAGCGCGCCGCGCCACGCACGTGGTCGGCGGTGCTCGAGGTCTGCACGAGCACGCCGTCGACAACGACGCGCAGCGAGGTCGCGTCGACGTCGCCCGCGTCGCGAAGCGGCACGACAGCGTCGCCGAGCACGCACGAGGCGTCGCGCGCCATGGCGCGGATCTGGGGCCGGAAGTGGCTCGCGTGGGGCACGACGCACTGGGCGACGAGCAGGACGCCGGCGACGTGATCGAGCGCATCGCGCTCGGCGACCGCGCACATCGTCGTCCCGATCACGAGGCCGATCGAGGCGCGGACCTCGAGCTCGGCGACCTCGGCGTCCACCAGGACGGCGCCGCCGCACGCCACCAGCGCGTGGCGCGGCTTGACGCACAGGACGACGCTTTTCGGCGTGCCCTTGTACGGCGGCGCGAGCGCCGCCGCGCCGAGTGCCGCGAGCGAATCGCGATGGTTGAGGAGCGCGCCGTAGACGACGCCGCTCAGCCGAAACGGCGTCACGTCCATGCGCGGTGCGGCGAACGAAGACGGCGGCAACGGCACGGCCGGCACTCCGCGCGACCGGTCAGCCGAGCGGCGAGACGCCGATCAGCTGCCGGTGCGCCCAGAAGAGGAAGCCGACGTAGACCGCGAGACCGGCGACGACCGCGACCCAGTCGTTGTACGGGCTCGGCGGCGCGCCCGGCACCTGGTGCTCCTCGATCGGTGGCCTGCGCTTCACCGAGATGCGGTCGAGCACGGCCCACGCGAGGAACGCACCGAACAGGACGACGTCGGCGAGCGTGCCGTTCGCGAGCAGGTGCGCCGTCGCCCAGAGCTTGACCGACAGCAGCATCGGATGCTTCGTCGCCGTGCTGATGCGGCCCGGGAAGTAGGCGGCGATGAAGAGCGGGAACACCGGCAGCATCAGGAGCAGCGCGACGTGCCGCAGCCCGGCCGGCGGCGCATAGAGCACGACGGGCTCGCGCCGTGCGATGCCGTAGCCGACGACGAGCACCACGAGGCCGACCGCCGAGACGATCGAATAGACGCCCTTCCACGGCCACTCGCCGAGCCGGTCGACCATCGCGAGGCGCCAGCGCGGCGCCACGATCGAGACGCTGTGGATGCCGAGAAAGAGCACGAGGCCGGCGACGAGAACGAGCATGTCGCGGATTGTGGCGTGGATCGATCGCCGGTCAATCGAGCCGCGCCGTCAGAGCGTCAGCGGTGGATCGGGGCGTGCCGCCTCGAGCGTCGAGCCGAGGCGCAGGTGCGGCTTGACCCACAGCCACGAGACGACGCCGATGCCGAGCATCGCGAGCGAGGTCGCGGCGAGCGCGAGCGCCGAATGCATCACCAGCGGCGCGACGACGCCTGCGACCAGGCCGTTGGCGGCGCTGCCGACGAAAGCCTGCAGCGACGACGCCATGCCGCGTCGCTCGGGCACGAGGTCGAGGACCATCAGCGTGACCACCGGCACCATCAGCGCCCAGCCGAAGGCATAGAGCGCGATCGGCACGAGCGCCCACCACGCCTCGGGGACGAAGAGCACGTTGAGGCCGAGGTTGACCGCACCGGTGC
>JAYTHL010000466.1:0-3057 GCA_043732605.1 Rhizobacter sp.
CATGCGGTGCAGGCCGAACAGGAACAGGAACGCGGCAGCGAGGTTGGCGATACCGATGCCCAGTGGCGCGAGTTGGGCGATGAAGCTGAGCATGGTGGCGGCCTCAGCGCTTCTTGCTGTGCAGGGGCTTCACGCTGCTGCGTTTGCCGTGAGCCACCGCCCTGCCGCTGACCTTGAACATTGCCAGCATCCGGTCGGTCACCGCATAGCCGCCGGCCGCATTGCCCGCGCCGAGCAGCACGGCCAGGAAGCCGATCACCTGCTCCTGCAGCGTGCTTGCGCTCAGCAACGCGTAGATGCCGCCGACCACGACGATGCCGTGCACGAAGTTCGAACCTGACATCAGCGGCGTGTGCAGGATCGCCGGCACGCGGCCGATGATGACCCACCCCGCGAAGCCGGCGAGCATGAAGATGAAAAGTGCGACGAAGCCGCCAATGACGATTTGGAAGTCCATGAACTTGTTCCTGACGAGTCGGGTCACGCCGACGCGTGATGGGGAAGAGGCCGGGGCTTGGGCACGGCTGCCTTCTCGGCCGGGGCTGCCTTGTCCGTGGTCGTGGCCTTGTTCTCGCCCGCATGCGTGAGCACGGTCTTCGCGAGAATCTCGTCGGCCCAGTCGATCTCTACGACGTTGTGCTTCATCATCAAGGCGAGTAGGTTGTACTGGTTCTTCGCATACAGCTCGCTCGCGTCTTCGCCGAGCAGCGAGGGCACGTTGAGTGGCGCCACGATCGTCACGCGGCCGACCTGAACGGTCTCGCCGGGCAGCGTGTCCTCGCAGTTGCCGCCGCCCTCGGCCGAGAGGTCGACGATCACCGAGCCGGCCTTCATACCGGCCACCTGCGCATGGCTGATCAGCTTGGGCGAGGGCTTGCCGGGAATGGCGGCGGTCGTGATGACCAGGTCGGCGCCCTGAATGTGCCGGGTGAGCACCGACGCGACCTTGGCTTTCTCGTCCGCGCTCAACTCGCGCGCATAACCGCCCTTGGCTCGCGCATCGACGCCGGTCTCGACGAACGTTGCGCCCAATGAGGCGGCCTGCTCCTTCGTCTCAGGCCGCACGTCGTAGCCCTCGACCACGGCACCAAGGCGGTGGGCCGTGGCGATCGCCTCCAGCCCGGCCACGCCCAGTCCCATCACCAACACGCGGGCGGGCCCGAGCGAGCCGGCCGCGGTCGTGATCTTGGGCAGGACGCGGGCGAGGTGGGTCGCTCCGAGCTGCACCGCGCAGTAGCCGGCGAGCGCCGACTGGCTCGACAGCGCGTCCATCGCCTGCGCCCGCGTGATGCGCGGCACGCGCTCCATCGCGAAGCAGGTGATCTTCTTCTCCAGCAGGCGCTGCACGAGCGCGGGTTCCTTCTCGGCATAGACGAAGCAGACGAGGATCGCGCCTTCCTTCATCGCGCCGACGATCTCGAGCGCAGGCGGCTGCACGGCGAGCACAACGTCCGCATCGGCCACCAGCGCCTTGCGGTCCTCGATGAAGACCACGTTCTCGAATGCCGCGTCGTCGAGCTGGACCGCCGCCCCCGCCCGCGACTGCATGTGCAGTTTCGCGCCGAGCTTGATGAGCTTGGGCACGACGGCGGGCACGAGTGCCACACGGCGCTCGTGCGGCTGTGTCTCTTTCAGAACAGCGACGTTGACGTACATGGCGCGTCAGGCCGCCAGACCGAGCGGAATTTTCGGAAAGTCGGCGCCGCGGGCCACAGCCTCGCCGGCCAAGAAATCCCGGCGCAACTCGTCGAGCTTCGCCATCGCGCCATCGAAGGCGGCATTGCCGAGCAGCAGGTGGTGCGGTGGACTGTCGGAATCGACGGCAGCGATCACGGCCTGCGCTGCGCGAACCGGGTCGCCGGCCTGCTTGCCGGAAACCCCGCGGATCTGCGCTCGCCCTGCGCCCGCCGTCGCGACGTAGTCGTCGATCTGCTTCGCGCTTTCGTTCGCCGATCGGCCTGCCCAGTCGGTGCGGAATCCGCTCGGCTCCACGACCATCACCTTGATGCCCAGCGGCTCGACTTCCTGCCAGAGCGCCTCCGACAAGCCCTCGACCGCGAACTTGGTCGCGTTGTAGTAGCCCACCGCAGGGAACGAGCGCAAGCCGCCGATGGACGAGTAGTTCACGATGCAGCCCTTGCGGCGCTGGCGCATGCCGGGCAGCACGGCATGGATCATCCGGCTCGTGCCGAACACGTTGACCTCGAACATCTTGCGAATCTCGGCCTCTTCGCTCTCTTCGACGGCGGCGAAGTAGCCGATGCCGGCGTTGTTCACCAACACGTCGATCCAGCCGAACCGCTCCTCGGTGGCCGCGATGGCCGCTGCGACCTGGTCCGGTTGGGTCACGTCGAGCTGCAGCACCATCGCGTTCTCGGCGGCGGCATAGCTCTCGAGTGTCGTCACGTCACGCGCCGTCACCACGGTTCGGTAGCCGTGCTCGATGGCCTGTTTGGCCAATTCGCGGCCGAAGCCGCTCGAACAGCCTGTGATGAACCAGACGGGCGGTTCGGTCACGAGCAATCTGCTGGTTTGGGTGCTCATTGAAATCTCTCCGTTGACGATGGCGCTAGAGCAGCGCGCATCAGGTGTCGTGTGGGGTCACGTGCTGAAGAAGCGTCAGCACGTGGGCGCGGCGATCGCTGACCTCGATCAGCGGCGTCACCTGCGTCTCCGCCACCGCCCACAGCGGGATGCTGGTCAGCAATTCATCGAGCTGCTGCGCCGATTCCACCTCCGCGATGAAGCGAAGGGCGATGCGCCCGGCCACGGGCCCGCCCGCCAGGATCAGGCCCTCCTTGGCGAGCGCTTCGCCGCGCGCGAGTGTCGGCAGGATCACGACTTCCATGAAGCGGCGGGCCGCGTCGTTCGTCATGGGTTGCCCCGTGTTCGGGCGGGTAAGTTCGACGAGGAACTTCATGGCTTGATCGGGTCCACGCACATCGCCAGATCTCGGCTCAAGCCGGCGCGTCGAGGTGGGCCGTGCGAACCAGCTTCTTGTTGACGAACTCCTGGATGCCCATGTTGCCGAGTTCGCGTCCGTAGCCGGAGTCCTTG
>JAYTHL010000467.1:0-3055 GCA_043732605.1 Rhizobacter sp.
GCACTCGGGCCGATGCGCGAGCTGCACAAGATCACGCATCAGCCGGTGAATCTCTCGATGCGCCAGGGCGACGAGATCGTCTACGTCGAGCGCACGTACAGCGAGCGTTCGGGGATGCAGGTCGTACGCGCCGTCGGCGGCCGTGCGCCGCTGCATCTCACGTCGGTCGGGAAGCTCTTTCTCGCGCATGACGACGCCCAGCGCGTCCGGGCCTACGCGGCCCGCACCGGCCTGGCCGGGCACACGCGCAACAGCATCACCGAATTGCCACGGCTCGAGCGCGAGCTGGCCCGCGTCAGCCAATACGGAACGGCGCGCGACGACGAAGAGCTCGAGCTCGGCGTGCGCTGCATGGCAGCCGGCATCCGCGACGACCAGGGCAAGCTCGTCGCGGGCCTGTCGATCTCGGCGCCGGCCGATCGGCTCGAGGAGTCGTGGCTCGAGCGTCTCGAGGCGACCGCCGCGCAGATCTCGGCGACGCTGGGCCACCGCGGCTGAGCTGTCCGCGACAATCGCAGGACCGCCGCATCGGTCCCGCGCCCATGAATCTCGCCCGTTTCCCCCGCCGCCACTACACACCCTTCGCCACCCCGATCGAGCCGTTGCCGCGCTTCAGCGCGGAGCTCGCGGCGAGCTGCCCCGGCGGCCGTGGCCCCGAGGTCTGGGTCAAGCGCGACGATCTGCTTGGACTCTTCCCCGGGGGCAACAAGACGCGCAAGCTCGAGTTCCTCGTCGCAGACGCACTCGCCCAGGGTGCCGACACGCTGGTCACCTGCGGCGCGCCGCAGTCGAACCATTGCCGCATCACGCTCGCGGCGGCGGTGAAGGAAGGGCTGAAGTGCCGCTTCGTGATCGAGGAGCGCGTTCCCGGCAGCTACGACCCGCACGGCGGCGGCAACCACGCGATGTTCCGGCTGCTCGGCGTCGAGTCGATCACGGTCGTGCCCGGCGGCAGCGACATGGCAGCCGCGATGAAACGCGTCGCCGATGCGCTCGCCGCGCAAGGCCGCAAGGCCTACGTCATCCCCGGCGGCGGCTCGAACGCGCTCGGCGGCCTCGGCTACGTCGCCTGCGCACAGGAGCTGCAGCAGCAATGCTTCGAGCAGGGGATCGACTTCGACCGCGTCGTCGTCGGCTCGGGCAGCTCGGGCACGCACGGCGGCCTGCTCGCGGGCTTCCTCGCCGGCAATGTCGACACGCCCATCGTGGGCATCGGCGTCAGCCGCGATCCGGCCGACCAGGAGCCGCTCGTGTATCGCGAGGCCCAGGCCGTCCTCGACCTGCTCGGCGCTCGCATCGACGTGCCCCGCGACAAGGTCGTGACGGTGGGCGGCTGGTGGCAGCCGAAGTACTCGCTGCCGAACGCGCCGATGGTCGAAGCGGTGCAGCTGCTTGCCCGCAGCGAAGGCCTGTTGCTCGATCCCGTCTACACGGGCAAGACGATGGCTGGCCTGATCGGCCTGGCGCGACAAGGAAAGCTCCGTCCCGACGAGAAGGTGCTGTTCCTGCACACGGGCGGACTGCCCTCGTTGTTCGCCTACCAGGACATCGTGCTGGGCGACAGGCCCGTCGCCTAGCTGCGTGCCGGCTGCGGGCGGGCGCCGCGCCCTCCCGCGGCGGCGATCAGAGCGTCGGCTTGTGCTCGACGACGAGCGCCGCAGGCGCCACGGGCATCGAGGCCGTGATCCACTTGCGCACGCGCTCGGCGTCGCCGATGCGCGAATACTTGCCGGTCGAATCGAGGAACACCATGATCAGGTGACGGCCGGCCATCTTCGCCTGCATGACGAGGCAGCGGCCGGCTTCCGAGATGTAGCCCGTCTTCTGCAGGCCGATGTCCCACTCCGGACTCTTGATGAGGCCGTTGGTACTGTGGAAGGCGACCGCGCGGTTGCCGACCTCGACCGTGTACTCGGGCGACGTGGAGAGTTCGCGGATGATCTGCACCTCGTGCGCAGCCTTGACCAGGATCGCCAGGTCACGGGCGCTCGACTGGTTCTTGCTCGACAGGCCGGTCGGCTCGACGTAGTGCGTGTCGCGCATGCCCAGGGCGAGCGCCTTCTGGTTCATGGCGAAGACGAAGGCGCCGAGGCCGCCCGGATAGCTGCGACCCAGCGCATGGGCCGCGCGGTTCTCGGACGACATCAGCGCCAGATGAAGCATCTCCTCGCGCCGCAGCGTCGTGCCGACGCGCAGGCGCGAGCGGCTGCCCTTCTCGGTGTCGATGTCGTCGTCGGTGATCGTGATCGCCTCGTCGAGCGGCAGCTGGGCCTCGTTGACCACCACGGCCGTCATCAGCTTGGTGAGAGAGGCGATCGGCAGGACAGCCAGCGAGTTCTTGCTGAACAGGATCTCGTTGGTGTCCTGGTCGAGGACCAGGGCGACGCCGGACTTCAGCTCGAGCGCGTCGGTCGCCTCGTGCAGGCCGATGAGCTGGCCGAACGAGGGCTTGGCCGGCTCGATGCGGATGATCGATGCGACCTTGCGGCCGCCGTGGCGCGACGTGCGAAGGACCAGCACCTGGCGGGACTTCGCGCTGACGGCCTTGCCATGGCGCGCTGCAGCATCCTTGGCTTTGGTCGCCGGGGCGGTGGCGCCACTCGCCGAGACGGCGAACATGGCTGCGGTGAGAAAGAGGGCTGCGGTGAACGGCTTGGAGCTCATCGGGAGGTCGGTCTCGGGGTTGGCCGGCGCGAGTCTATGGGAGGCAAGAAAAACGCGCAAGATCAAAAACTTGCGCGTCGTTCCTAAAGTGAGACCGAAGCCACGGATGCGGCTCCGTCCTGATGTGATGAAAGGTGTCAGCCCTGGGCTGGCACCCGCTCGGTCTTGCTGTGCAGCTTGTTCAACGCCGAGAGATAGGCTTTCGCCGACGCGACGACGATGTCCGGATCCGAGCCGACACCGTTGACGACTCGTCCCCCGTGCGACAGGCGCACGGTCACTTCACCTTGCGACTCTGTGCTTCCCGACGTGATCGCATTGACCGAATAGAGGAGCATTTCCGCGCCACTCGCAACTTTCGACTCGATCGCCTTCAGGCTCGCGTCGACCG
>JAYTHL010000468.1:0-3054 GCA_043732605.1 Rhizobacter sp.
AGCGGCCGTTGCGCGCTCGCGAAGTGGGCCTGGAAGGCCAAGCAGTACGTCGTGCAGGTGCGGCCGGCCGAGGACGGCCTCGTCTTGCAGCAGCTTCTCTACGCCGACGAAGTGCGCTCCATGAAGGAGCTCGACATCGAGAAGGTCACCGTCTCGGCCGCCGAGCTCAAGCTCGCGATGCAGCTGATCGAGCAGATCAGCGAGGACACCTACGACCCGACGATGTTCGAGGACGAGGAGAAGAAGCGCATCCTGACCGCGATCGACGAGAAGATCGCCGGCAAGCACATCGTCGCCAACGAGCCGCACGAGACGCCGTCGAGCGGTGGCGGCCAGGTGATCGACCTCGTCGAGGCGCTGCGCGCCAGCCTGGGCGCCCGCAGCGGCACCAAGGCCAAGGCCGCGCCGGCCAAGACCGCGCCCGAGCGTGCGCCGGTCGCAGAGGCGGTCAAGGAACGCAAGGGCGTGAAGCGCGCGCTCAAGGTCGTCGAAGAGGCAGCGCCTCCGGTGCGCGCACGGGCGAAGAAGTGACCGACCCGGCGGGCGCGACGACCTTCACGATCCGCGCCCTCCAGGAGATGCTCGGCCTCTCGCGTGGGGTCATCTCGGGCCTCGTCGCCTCCGGCTTCGTGACGCCCGACCGCGGCCCGCGCAACGAATACCGCTTCACCTTCCAGGACGTCGTGTTGCTGCGCACGGCGGTCGAGCTGCAGGCGGCGAAGATCGCGCCGCGCAAGATCCTGAGCGCGCTGAAGAAGCTGCGCGCGACGCTGCCCGACGAGCTGCCGCTCACCGGCTTGCGCATCAGCGCGGTCGGCAACGACGTCACCGTGCGCGACGGCCGCTCGCAATGGCACGCGGACACCGGCCAGATGGTGATGGACTTCGAGGTCGCCGCCGACCGCGGCACGGTTGCGCTGTTCAAGCGGCCCGCGCCGGTCGCATCGATCGTGCCGACGCCGATCGACGACAAGAAAGCGCGCGCGCGTCCTTTCGCCGCGCCGCTGCGCGACGACGTCGCGGCGGTGTTCAGCTGCGGCGAGGCACTCGAGGCGAGCGATCCCGCTGCTGCCGAGGCCGCCTACCGCAAGGTGCTCGCGCTCGACCCCGATCACGGCGACGCGTACCTGAACCTCGGCGCGCTGCTGTGCGAGAGCCGTCGTTGCGGCGAAGCGGTCGCGCTCTACGACGAGGCACTGCGCCGCCGGCCGACCGAGGCGCTGCTCCATTTCAACCGCGCGATCGCGCTCGAGGACCATGGCCGCACCGACGAGGCACTGGTCGCGTACCACGCATCTCTGCAGCTCGCGCCCGACCTCGCCGACGCGCACTACAACGCCGCGCGGCTGCACGAGCAGCTCGGCGATGCGAAGCAGGCGGTGCGCCACTTCAGCGCCTACCGGCGGCTGCAGCCGCCGCGCTGATCTTCGGCCGGTCGGCGGGCCTGAGCGCGAAAGTCGTTTCAATGTGCGTCAACGCACATACAAGCGCCCCGGTCGACCGTTAAAAGCGGCGGGTGCAGCTGGCGAGCCCTCCTTCCTTTCGTTCCGGTGCAGGGCGCTCGCTTGCCGAGACCGGGCTCGGCCCGGAGCCGTTGGGTCTGGGGCCTCTCGCGCCGGAGTCGCCGAAACCGAAGGCAGCCGTCGACGAGACGACCGAGCAGATCGCCGAAGACGTGGCAGCGGTCGGCCGGCTGGGCATCGTGCCGACGCTCTTGCAGGTGTTGTGCGAATCGACAGGATTGGGCTTCGCTGCGGTCGCCCGTGTCTCCGACACCTCCTGGACCGCTTGCGCCGTCTACGACTCGGTCGGCTTCGGTCTGCGTCCGGGCTCCCAGCTGAGCCTGCACACGACGTTGTGCATGGAGTCGCGCGAGGCGCGGGCGCCGATCGTGATCGATCACGCGAGCGAGGATCCGCAGTATCGCGACCACGCCACGCCTAGGCTCTACAAGATCGAGAGCTATGCGTCGTTTCCCATCGTTCTGGCGGGAGGCGACTACTTCGGCAACCTGTGCGCCATCGATCCTCGGCCGGCCCGTATCGACGAACCTTGGGTCCGCGCGATGTTCGAGCGCTTCGCCGCGCTCATCGCCACCCAGCTGGAGGAAGAGCGCCGGCACGAAGAGACGCACTCGGCTTTGATGAGCGAGCGTGCCGTCGGCGAGTCGCGCGAACAGTTCATCGCAATCCTCGGGCACGATCTGCGCAACCCGCTGGCCGTCGTGTCGGCTTGCGCGACGTTGCTGAAACGACGTGCCGCGGACCCGGGCTCGGCCAGGCTGGCCGACCAGATGCTCAGGAACGTCGACCGCATGTCCGGTCTGATCGGCGACACGCTCGACTTCGCCAAGGGTCGCCTCGGCGGCGGCCTGTCGCTCGACCTGCAGTGGACTGAAGGTCTCGCTGCCGCGATCGACGAGATCGCGGCAGCGGCGCGGCTCTCCCATCCGGGCAGGAGGATCGAAAGCAATGTCGTCGTCGACCGTGCGGCGCGATGCGATGTCGCGCGCATCCAGCAGATCGCATCGAACCTAGTAGACAACGCGATCGCTCATGGCTGGGCCGACGGGCTGGTGACGATCAGCGCACAGTGTCTTCAGGAGTGCTTCGAGCTGTCGGTCTGGAACCAGGGCGATCCCATCCCGCCCGAGTCGATCGGCAAGATCTTCGAGCCCTTCTGGCGGCAGGACTCCGGCCGCGCGCAAGACGGCCTGGGGCTCGGGCTTCACATCTGCACCCTGATCGCCAAAGCGCACGGTGGGTCGATTTCGGTGTCGTCATCGCCGGGCCGCGGCACGCTGTTCGTCGCCCGCATTCCGATCGCCGGCCCACCCGACTGACTGAAGATCAGCGCCTCTTCGAGGTGGATGGACGAAAGGGATCCGGACCGGTCAGGTCAGGTCAGGATCCCGGGCCGCGAGCGGTAGCGTCGCGATGAATCGGGTCCGGCCGTCCGGATCCAGGGCGACCTCGAGCGCGCCGCCGTGAGCCCGGACGATCTGATCGCAGATGTACAGCCCGAGGCCAAGCCCTTCTCGTCTGGCCGTTGTCG
>JAYTHL010000469.1:0-10047 GCA_043732605.1 Rhizobacter sp.
CCGTTGACGATGCAACCCATCACCGCGACCTTCATCGTCTCGACGCCGGGATAGCGCGACTTCCAGACCGGCATCTGCGCGCGCAGGTAGTCGTCGATCTCCTTGGCGAGCACCTGGAACGTGGTGCTCGTCGTCCGGCCGCAGCCGGGGCAGGCGGTGACGCTCGGGTTGAACGAGCGCAGGCCGAGCGACTGCAGGATCTCGAGCGCGACGACGACTTCCTGCGTGCGCGCTTCGCCGGGCTGCGGCGTCAGCGAAACGCGGATCGTGTCGCCGATGCCTTCTTCGAGCAGGAGCGCGAGCGCGGCGGTCGACGCGACCGTGCCCTTCGTGCCCATGCCGGCCTCGGTCAGGCCGAGGTGCAGTGGATAGTCGCAGCGCCTGGCGAGCGCGCGATAGACGCTCACCAGATCCTGCACGCCGGACATCTTGCACGACAGGATGATCTGCTCCGGCGCGAGGCCGATCTTCTCGGCCAGGCGCGCCGAGCCGATCGCCGAGGCGATGATCGCGCGGTACATGATCTGGCGCGGCCCGTGCGGCTCGGCGAGCAGCGCGTTCTCGTCCATCATCTGCGTCAGCAGCTCCTGGTCGAGGCTGCCCCAGTTGACGCCGATGCGGACTGCCTTGTCGTAGCGCACCGCCACCTCGACCATCTGCGCGAACTGGCGATCGTGCTTGTCGCCCTTGCCGACGTTGCCCGGGTTGATCCGGTACTTCGAGAGCGCCTCGGCGCACGCAGGATAGTCGGTGAGCAGGCGATGGCCGTTGTAATGGAAGTCGCCGATCAGCGGCACGTCGATGCCCATGCGGTCGAGCTGCTCGCGGATGTAGGGAACGGCCGCGGCGGCCTCGGGGGTGTTGACCGTGATCCGGACCATCTCCGAGCCGGCGATGGCGAGCTCCTTGACCTGGATCGCGGTGCCGACGGCGTCGACCGTGTCGGTGTTGGTCATCGCCTGCACGCGCACCGGGGCGTCGCCACCGACGGTGACGACGCGAGCGCCCCAGCGCACGCTCGCCTGGCGCGAGCGGCGCGGGGCGGGGCGGGCCGGTTCGATGAAGTCGTCGAGGGTGTCCGAGCGGGCGTCGAGCATAGCGGGCAATTCGAGGGCGATTCGGGTACGCCGCTACTTCAACTCGAAGCGGGCAACGTTGTCGCGGGTGTAGGCCGCGAGCTCCATCGGCTGACCGCGAAAGCTGATCTGGGTTCCCTGGGCGTTGCCGATGCGCAGCCGAAATGGCGTCTCGCCGTCGACGCCGAGCACTTCGCCCGGCTTGACGAGGCGCGAGACGAGCGGCCGTCCGCGGGCGTCGGTGATCTCGACCCAGGACTCGGCGGATGCGCGCACCTGCAGCGCGCCGTTCTGCACCGAGGCGGCATCGGCCATCGCGACCGGGGTCGGCGCGGACGCTGCCGGGGCCGGCGGCGGGGCGACCACAGGCGCCGAGGCCGACGCAGCCAGCACGGCCTGGGATGCTTGTTCCGAGGACGCGGAGGCACCCGCCGGCGCGGCACTGGCAGCGATCGACTCGCCCGGCAGCACGGCCGATTCCGACGAGACCACGGCTGGCTCGCTCGCCGCGGCGGCGACGGTTCGGCCTGTCCACGGCGGCATCTTGATCGTCCCGGATGGCACGAAGAAGACGCCGGCAGCGGCCAGCACGACCAGTCCGGTGATCCAGAACCAGGGTCCGAAGGACAAGCCCGAGCCCTCGCGCTGAACGAGCGCGCCCGGTCGGTCGCGGAACGGCGCGTTCAATCCGGCTCCGACCTGCTCGAGCCGATAGCCCGAGGGCGGCGGCAGAAGCGCCAGGATGGGGGTCGGATCTATCTTCAAGGCACGGCACACGGTCTGGGCGAGCGCGCGCGTGAAGGTCGCGTCGGGCAAGGCGTCGAAGCGATCGGCCTCGAGCATCTCGAGCTTCTTGGGCGACACCTTGATCGACGCCGCCAGCGCGGCGATGTGCAGACCCTGCTTTTCACGCGCCTCGCGCAGCAGCCGGCCCGCCGTCGGTGCGCCTGGCACCGTCGCCGGGCCCGCGACCTCACTCATCGAAGGCGCTCCGCGCGAAGAGCGACGCCTCGCGCGACTCGGGAAAGCGGTTGCGCAGCTGTGCGCCGAAGTCGCCGGCGCCCTGGCGGTTGCCGAGCTTGTTCTCGATCCGCGCGGCGAGCCAGAGCGTCTGCGCGTTGGCGACGTCCGGCAAGGCGTTGACGCGACGCACGTAGAAGCGCGCCCGCTCGAACTCGCCACGCCGGTAGAGCACCTCGGAGAGATTGGTCGCCGTGAACGGGCTCGTCGGATCGAGCTCGTAGGCGCGCGTCAGCGTGGCCTCCGACTCCGCGAGCTGTCCGGCGCCGGCCTGGCAGATGCCCTGCGCAACCAGCGTGCGCGGCGTGCCGCGGTACTGCGGCACCGCGAGCGCCTGGGCGAAGAACGCGTTCGATTCGGCGAAGCGCTTCTGCTGGCACAGATACCAGCCGAAGTTGTGCATCGTGTCGGCGTCGCGCGGATTGATCTGCAGCGCGCGCTTGAAGCTTTCCTCGGCCAGGTTCTGGTCGCCGAGGTTGGCGTAGATGAGGCCACGCAGGTTGTAGGCCTCGCCGTATTGCGGGTCGGCGGAAATGGCGAGCTTGACCTGGTCGAGCGCTGTCGTCATCTGGCCGCGGCTGAAATAGGCCGAGGCGAGATCCATGCGCGCGCGGGAACGCTTCAGTCCCTCGGGCTCGTCGGAAGCCGTGACGCGATCGGGCGTGTCGCTCGACGGCGACGGCAACTGGCGCTGCGTCGTCGTCGTGCAGGCGACGAGCGCCGCGAGCAGCGGGACGGCCAAGAGCGCGGCGCGCGCCCACCGCATGGCGATCGTCGCGGCGTTCAAGCGCGCGGCTCCGGGGCGGTCTGCGCGCCGCGTCGCCGCGACACCGGCGCGGCCATCGGCACTGCCGCCGCGCGCTCGCGACGCTCGGCGACGCGCGTGCGGTCCTGGATCTCGCCGGCGAGCTGGCCGCAGGCGGCCGCGATGTCGTCGCCGCGGGTCTTGCGAACCGTCGTGACCATGCCGGCGTCGTGCAGCACGGCGGCGAAGGCGGCGATGCGATCAATGGGAGAGCGCAGCAGGCCCGAGGCGGCGAAGGGGTTGAACGGAATGAGGTTGACCTTGCACGGCAGGCCCGAAGTCGCGGCCGAGCGGTCGCCCTGCAGCAGCGCGCACAGCGCTTCGGCCTGCTCCGGCGAGTCGTTGACGCCGTCGAGCATGCAGTATTCGATCGTGATGAAGTCGCGCGGCGCGCGCTCGAGATAGCGGCGCGCCGATGACAGCAATTCGGCGATCGGGTACTTGCGGTTGAGCGGCACGAGCTCGTCGCGCAGCGCGTCGTCGGGCGCGTGCAGCGAGACAGCGAGGGCGACCGGGCAGTCGTCGCGCAGGCGATCGATCATCGGCACGACGCCCGAAGTCGACACCGTGACGCGGCGCCGCGAGAGGCCGTAGCCGTGATCGTCGAGCATCGTCTTCAGCGCCGGCACGAGCGCGCCGTAGTTCTGCAGCGGCTCACCCATGCCCATCATCACGACGTTGCTGATGATGCGCTCGCCGTCGGGCACGCCGAGGCGCTTGCGCAACGCGAACTCCGCATGCCAGAGCTGGGCGACGATCTCGGCGGTTGTGAGGTTGCGGCTGAAGCCCTGGTGGCCGGTGGCGCAGAAGCGGCAGTTGACCGCGCATCCGGCCTGCGACGAGATGCAGAGCGTGCCGCGGCCGGTCTCGGGGATGAAGACGGTCTCGATCGCGTCGCCGGCGCCGACGTCGAACAGCCACTTGATCGTGCCGTCGCTGGCGACCTGCTCGCTCGCGATCGGCAGGCCCTTGACCTCGGCCTCGGCCACGAGCTTGTCGCGAAACGACTTGGCCAGATCGGACATCGCCGTGAAGTCGGCTTCGCCGCGCTGGTGGATCCAGCGAAAGAGCTGGGTCGCGCGGAACGGCTTCTCGCCGCGCTGCTCGCACCAGTCGCCGAGCGCGCTGCGGTCGAACTGGAGGAGGTTGACCATTCGGCTCGTGACTTCAGCGGCTGTGGATGTTCATGCCGGGGAAGAAGAACGCGATCTCGATCGCGGCGGTCTCGGCCGCGTCGGAGCCATGTACTGCGTTGGCATCGATGCTCGCGGCGAAGTCGGCGCGGATCGTGCCCTTGTCGGCCTTCTTCGGATCCGTCGCGCCCATCAGCTCGCGGTTCTTGGCGATGGCGCCTTCACCTTCGAGCGCCTGGATCATGACCGGGCCGGAGATCATGAAAGACACCAGGTCGCCGAAGAACGGCCGCGCCTTGTGGACGGCGTAGAACGCCTCGGCGTCGGCCTTCGACAGATGGGCCATCTTCGCGGCGATGACCTTCAGGCCCGCGCCTTCGAAGCGCGAGTAGATCTGCCCGATCACGTTCTTGGCGACCGCGTCGGGCTTGATGATCGAGAGGGTGCGTTCGATGGCCATCAACTGTTCTCCGGGACTTTGGGCAAAGCCTTCGATTGTAGAGGGCGGCGCCCGCCCTTTTGTTCAGCGGCCGCGACGCCCGCCGCCACCGCCGCCGCCGCCGTAACCACCTCCGCCACCTCCGCCACCACCACCACTGTATCCGCCGCCACCGCTCCGGCCGCCGCCACCGCCACCGCCGCCACCGCCACCGCCGCCGCGGTTCTTGCGATGGAAGGCATCGGCGCCGATGTAGCCGACCGACGTCTGCAGCGGATCGGGCTGCTTCGGATCGCCCTTCGGCCCGCTTGGCGGCCGCGGCGCGCTGCCGCCGGCGCCGAAGCCGCTGTTCGGGCCGATCCGGCGGCCTTGCACGAAGCGGTGATCGAAGGTCTGCTGCAGCGGATTGGGGATGCGGCTCGGATCGAAATCGTCCTCGTCGTCGTTGTCGTCGCGAGGCGCGCGTTCCTGCGTCGGCGGCGCGTCGAAGCGGGCTTCGTCGGGGCGACGCGCCGCGGGCGGGCGTTGCCGATCCTGCGGTCCGCGGTCGTTGCGCGGCCGGTCGTTCTGCGCGCGATCGTTCTGCGGCCCGCCGTTGCGCGGCCCGCGCTCGTCGCGACGCTTCGGGCCGTTGTCGGCCTGACGCTCTTCCGGCCGCTCGCCGGTGCCAGTGTTGCCGCTGGCCAGGCGACGGATCGAGCGCACGTCGGCGTCGTCGAGGTCGACCCAGACGCCGCGCTTCAGCCCGTGCGGCAGGACGACCGTGCCGTAGCGGATTCGGATCAGGCGACTCACCGTCAGCCCGACCGCGTCGAAGAGCTTTCTCACCTCGCGGTTGCGCCCTTCGGTGATGACGACGCGGTACCACTCGTTGAGGCCTTCGCCGCCGCCGTTTGCGATCGACTTGAAGCCGGCGCGCTGGCCTTCGATCTCGACGCCTTCGAGCAGCTTGGCGCGTGCGTCGTCCTCGAGATGACCCATGACGCGGACCGCGTACTCGCGCTCGACGCCGAAGCGCGGATGCATGAGCTGGTTGGCGAGGCCGCCAGAGGTCGTGAACAGGAGCAGGCCTTCGGTGTTGATGTCGAGCCTGCCGACCGATTGCCACTTGCCTTGCTGCAGTCGCGGCAGGCGGCGGAAGACGGTCGGACGGTGCTGCGGATCGTCGTGCGTGACGATCTCGCCGGCGGGCTTGTGGTACGCGATGATCCGCGCCGGCGGCGGCACGATGCGCAGCCGCACCGGCTTGCCGTTGACCTCGACGCGGTCGCCGAAGGAGATCCGCTGGCCGGTGTGCGCCGGCTCGCCGTTGACGGTGATCTTGCCGTCGGCGATCAGCTCTTCCATGTCGCGACGCGAGCCGACGCCGGCCTGGGCCAGCACCTTGTGCAGCTTGGGCGCGTCGGGCTCGGGCGCGAGAATGCGCTTGCCGGGCTCCTCGGCCGCTTCCTCGACCTCCGCCACGGCATCGTCGAACTCGCCCGACATCACCTGGGCGAAAACCGCGCCGGCCTCGACCGGCACCACCGGCTGCAGATGACGCGGCAGCGGGCCCTCGAAGTTGGGCGGCAGGTTGAGCGCCCGCGGCGCCGGGCCGCGGTCGTCGTCGCGGTCGCTGCCGCGGCGCCGGTCGCGCCGGTTGCGGCGTCGGCTGCGCTCGCCGAATGCAGGCTCGTCGTTGCCGCCGCCGCCTTGACCTTCGCCGTCCGAGGCAGGCGAAGCGGTGTCCGCAGCGGAGACTTCCGCAGCAGGTGCGGTCGACTCCATCCGTGCCGTCGACTCCACCGGCGCAGCCGTGACCTCCGGCGCTGCCGACGCCTCGCCGCCAGCGGCTTCGACGGGCTTGCGCCGACGGCGCGGCTTGGCCGTGGAGCCTTCTGGCGAGGTCTCGGCGGCCGCGTCAGAGACCGGGTCGGCGGGAGCGGAAGGATCGGCGGCTGCGTTCATGCGTGCGGTTCCATGGCGTCGGCATCGGCCGACGGGACGTCGGACGAGGATTCGGTGACGGCGTCGGCCTGCGGCTCGACGAAAGAGAGAGAGGTCTGCGAGGCGCCGTCCGGCGCGGCGACGAGCGACGGAATCGGCTCGCCGTCGGCGCCCGACAGCGTCGGCAACTGCTCGAGGCTCGACAGACCGAGGTCGTCGAGGAACTGTCGGGTCGTCGCAAACAGCGCCGGTCGGCCCGGTGCTTCGCGGTAGCCGATCGATTCGATCCAGCCCCGATCCTCGAGCTGCTTGACGACGGTGCTCGCGACGGCGACGCCGCGGATGTCCTCGATGTCGCCGCGTGTCACCGGCTGACGGTAGGCGATGATCGCCAGCGTCTCGAGCACCGCGCGTGAATACTTGGGCATGCGCTCGGGATCGAGCCGCGCCAGGTAGTGCGCCATCTCGGGCCGGCTCTGGTAGCGCCAGCCGGTCGCGAGCGGGACGAGCTCGATGGCCCGGCCGTCGCACTCGGCGGCGAGCTCGTCGAGCAGCGTGCGCAAGGTGTCGTTGCCGACCTCGCCGGAGAACACTGCGCTCAGCTCGCGCAACGCCATCGGCTGGCCCGAGCAGATGAGCGCCGCCTCGAGGACGCGCTTCGCATCCAGGGTTTTCATGTCGTAGAGAATGTCCTCGGCCGCGTCGCATCGCGGAAGTCGTCACGTCGCCGTCTTCACGTTGAAGAACGCGGCGGGTTCGGCAGGCCTGTCCTGCCGCGGTTCGAATGGCACCCTCGGGTGCGGTCACGTCTCGATGGTCTCGCCGAGCGCCGGGCAGCTTCGCCGGCCGGACCGCTCGCATCGAAAGGGAATGGTTCGATTGTAGCCAGTCGCGGCAAGCGCGGGTCGGCTCAGGCCGGATCGCTGCCTGCAACCTCTCGCCAAGCGTGAGCGAAGTCCTCCGGCGGCGCCGACCGGAACGCCAATGTCTCGTGGGTCGACGGGTGCTCGAGCCCGAGCTCGGCGGCGTGCAACGCCTGGCGCTCGAGGCCGAGTGCAGGCGCGCCGCCGTACAGCTTGTCGGCGACGAGCGGCAGCCGCTGCGACGCGAGGTGGACGCGGATCTGGTGCGTCCGGCCGGTATGGAGCGTGCAGCGCAAGGCCGAAAAGCCGTCGTGCGCTGCGACGAGCTCGACGTCGGTGCGTGCGACCTTGCCCGAGGCGACGACGGCCATGCGCGTGCGCAGCTTCGGGTCGCGGCCAATGGGAGCGTCGACCGTGAAGCGGTCTGCCGAGGGACGGCCGTGCGCGATCGCGAGATAGCGCCGGTGCACGTCGCGCGCTGCGATCGCGCGCACCAGCGCCGTCACCGCCGCGAGCGTGCGGCCGATGACCATCAGCCCCGACGTGTCTTTGTCGAGCCGATGGACGATGCCGGCGCGCGGGAGCGCAGCGCTTGCCGGGTCGCGCGCCAGCAAGGCGTTGAGCACCGTCCCCGACCAGTTGCCCGCAGCCGGATGAACAACCATGCCCGCCGCCTTGTCGATGACCAGGATGTCGGCGTCCTCGTGCACGATCGTCAGCGGCAGCTCCTCGGCGCGGTAGGCGCGGCTTTCCGCCGTCGGCTGCAGCGACACCGCGATGCGCTGGCCGACGCGGACGCGCTGCGAAGCGCCGGTCGCCGCGGCGCCGTCGAGGCGGACCCAGCCGGCCTTGATCAATGTCTGCAGATGGCTGCGCGAGAACTCGGGGACCATGGAGACGACGATCTTGTCGAGCCGCTCGCCATGCTCGCCGGCTGCGACGACGCCCTCGCGCTGCTCGACGGCGCTCTCGTCGGCCTCGACGCCGGCACCCTCGTCGTCGGCGCCGGGCGCCTGATCGGGCATCACGTCATCGACCATATAAAATTCGGCTCCGACCCATCAGCGGGCGCGTGCCCACCACGCCTTCGCGCATCGACTCCCGCATGTCACCCAACTCCATCGCCTGGCGTTTCCGGATCGCAGTGTCGGCGATCTCGACGGCCGTCGTCCTCCTCGCCGGCTGCGACAGCATCGGTCGCGACGAGACCTCCCGCTGGACGCCGGAGAAACTCTACGCCGAGGCCAAGGACGAGGCGGCATCGGGGAACTACGACAAGGCCGTCAAGCTGCTCGAGCGACTCGAGGGTCGCGCCGCCGGCTCGGTGCTCGCGCAGCAGGCCCAGATCGAGCGCGCCTACTACCTCTGGAAGAGCGGCGAGAAGGCGCAGGCGCTGTCGACGCTCGAGCGCTTCATCAAGCTGCACCCGACCAGCCCGGCGCTCGACTACGCGTTTTACCTCCAGGGCCTGATCAACTTCAACGACAACCTCGGGCTGCTCGGCAGCCTGGCGAGCCAGGACCTCTCCGAGCGCGACCAGCAGGCGGCGCGCGACGCCTACCAGTCGTTTCGTCAGCTGGTCGAGCAATTCCCGCAATCGGCGTACGCGGAAGATGCGCGCACGCGCATGAGCTACATCGTCAACACCCTGGCCGCCTACGAGGTCCACGTCGCGCGCTACTACTTGCGCCGCGGTGCCTACGTGGCGGCGGCCAACCGCGCCCAGCAGGCGATCCAGGAATTCCAGCGCTCACCGTCGACCGAGGAAGCGCTCATCATCCTCACCCAGAGCTACGACCGCCTCGGCCTCACCCAGCTGCGCGACGACGCCGAGCGGGTGCTGAAGACGAACTTCCCGAACGCGACGATCACGGTCGACGCCTTCGGCAAGACCAAGGCGCCGTGGTGGAAGCTCTGGTGACGCGCGTCGCGCACTAGCGAAAGAGCGGCGCCTCCGCCAGCTCGCGCAGCCAGGCCAGCGCATCGGCTTCATCTTCGACCCGCGTCATCGGCGGCAGCGCAGCGAAGAGGCGCCGGCCGTACGGCATCGTCGCCATCCGCGGATCGCAGACGACGAGCAGGCCGCGGTCGGTCTCGCTGCGGATCAGCCGTCCGGCGCCCTGCTTCAATGCGACTGCCGCTTCGGCGACGAAGTACTCGGCGAACGCATTGCGCCCTTCGCTCTCGAGGCGTTTGACGCGCGCCTCGACGAGCGGATCGTTGGGTGGCGGAAACGGCAGCTTGTCGATGACGACGCATTGCAGCGCCTCGCCGGGCACGTCGACGCCTTCCCAGAAGCTCTGCGAGCCGACCAGCACGGCGTGGGGCGCATCGAGGAAGCGCTGCATCAGCGCCCGCTTCGAGCCCTGCCCTTGCACCAGCACCTCGATCGCGTCGCCCTCGGCGTCGAAGTCGGTGCGCAGTTGCGCGCCGACCGCGTGGAGCGAACGCAGCGTCGTCGTCAGGACGAAGGTTCGGCCGCCGAGCGCACGAGCGCAGCGCCCGGCCAGACGCGCGACGGCCATCGCGTGACCCGGATCGCTCGGCTTCGGAAAGGCGCGTGGCACGAAGACGCGCGCATGGGCGCGGTAGTCGAACGGGCTGCCGAGGCGGACGATGCGCGCATCGTCGAGGCCTGCGGGCTCGGTGAACCAGGTGAGGCGCTCGTCGTCGCCGAGCGTCGCCGACGTGAAGATCCAGGCCTTGGTGCTCGTCGCCATCTGCTCGCGCAAGGCGTCGCGGATGTCGAGCGGCGACTCGACCAGGCGCGCCTGGTGCGCGAGCA